>CAZLJV010000041.1:0-11797 GCA_964559965.1 uncultured Oscillospiraceae bacterium
TCGTCACACTTGATGGAGAAGTCATAAATACCAGCGGTGCGATCACAGGTGGTAAATTTAAGAATAACACGGCTAATTTGCTGGAGCGTAAGCAGGAAATATCCCAGTTAGATGCTAAAATTAAACAGCTCCGAGACGAAATTAGGGGCGTTAAGGAAAGAATTGAGGAGCTTGATTCTGTGATTGAAGAGATGCAGGAAGTTATTAACGATACTGAACGAGACTTCCATCAGGCAGAAATTCAGTCGGGTACATTAGATACAAGAATCAAGACCCTTGAAGAAAGCGGTCAGAATCTGAACACTGGTCGTGAAAAAGCAGAGAGAGAGCTTGAAAAGATACAGGCTGATTTCGACGAGGCACAAGAAAATATCGAAAGACTTAATAGCGAAATAAGTGATGCAACCGAACAGATTCAAAAGATAAATGATGAAGCAGAGCAGGCGCTGACTGCTTTAGAGGCTGCTAAGAATGCTGTTTCCGATGCAAATGAAGAGGTTATTCAGGCAGGAATCAACCAGCGAGATTGGGAAGGTAAGCTGGATACGAAAAAAGAAATTTTGAATCGTGTAAATAAAACCATTGGGGATCTGCAGCGGGAAATTGATAACAGACAGCAGCAGATTCGAGATTTGGAGCAAGAAAAAAATGATATCATCTACGGTTCTGAAGATGCAGCAGGGCAGACTGAAGCTAAGGAACAAAAACGTGATGAACTGAGTGACTATATCGAAAAAGTCAGAGAAGAACGTGAAGCACTTAGCAAAACCATAGATGGATTATCTGATCAGCAGACCGAACTGGGAAATAAGCTGAATGATATGCAGGACAAAAAATATCAGCTGGAAATCAAGATTGGTAAAAATGATACTCAGCTGGATAATTTCAAGTCTAAACTTTGGGATGAATTTGAGGTTTCATATATTCAGGCTATGGAATATCGAAAAGCTGATTTCGTAATGTCATCTGCGCAGAGGGAAAGCCGTGAGATTAAGCTGAAGATTCGCCAGCTTGGCGATGTAAATGTGGGCGCTATCAAGGAATATGAAGAAGTAAATGAGCGTTATACATTCTTGACTGAGCAGAGAGCAGATATTTTGAGGGCCATGGACGAGCTGAAGCGCATCATCAGAGATATGGATAAAACCATTCGCGATAAGTTTAAGGAAAGTTTCGACCAGATTGTTGTCAACTTCGAAGAAATATTCAGACAGCTGTTTGGCGGCGGTCATGCAGAACTTCGTCTTGATGATGAAAATAATCCACTGGAATCCGGTATTGAGATAATCGCACAGCCTCCAGGAAAGAAGCTGCAGAATATCAACTTGATGTCTGGTGGCGAAAAGACGATGACGGCTATAGCACTGATGTTTGCCGTGCTTAAGACGAAGCCGACACCGTTCTGTATTTTAGATGAGGTAGAGGCAGCGCTTGACGATGCTAATATCGATAGATTTGCAAACTATCTGCGTGAGTTTGATAATATTCAGTTTGCAATCGTTACTCACCAGAAGGCGACTATGGAACATGCAGATGTTCTGTACGGCGTAACAATGCCGGAGCAGGGAATTTCTAAGGTTCTGAGCTTGCGCCTGGGGGATAACTTTGAGGTATAAGGAGAATATATAGATGTCATTATTTAAGGAAAAAAAGTCATTCTTCGGTAAATTGTCCGAAAAAATAAGTGACGTTATCATGATGCGTGCTGAGGTGGACGAGGATCTGATGGACGAGCTTGAAGAAGTTCTGATTACTTCCGATATCGGCATGGATACTACTATGCATATCATGGAAGAACTTCGTACAAAGATAAAGAAAGATAATATTGCAGCACCGGATAAGGTTAAGACAGCTCTGAAAGAAATCATGACTGGGCTGGTAGATAAGGGTGAGAGACAGGTGCTTTGCCAGAAGACTCCACTGGTAATTCTGATGATTGGAATTAACGGAGGCGGCAAGACTACTTCCATAGGTAAGCTGGCACATCGTCTCAAATCTGAAGGCAAAACTGTTATGCTGGCGGCTGCGGATACATTCCGTGCGGCAGCGGCTGAGCAGCTTGCTATCTGGGGTGAAAGAAACGGCATTAATGTGGTTAAGCATCAGGAAGGTGCAGATCCATCAGCTGTAATTTATGATGCTATTCAGTCTGCGAAGGCTAAGAATATTGATGTTCTCATCTGCGATACAGCAGGCCGTTTACAGAATAAGAAAAACTTAATGAATGAGCTGGAAAAGATGAATAAAGTCATTTCCAGAGAATATCCGGAAGCGACCAGAGAGACACTTCTGGTTCTCGATGCGACAACAGGAAAAAATGCAGTTTCACAGGCTAAGGAGTTCGGTGATGTAGCTGAGATTACAGGCATTGTACTCACAAAACTTGATGGAACAGCCAAGGGTGGTATCGCTATTACAGTAGCGAATGAGTTTGATATGCCGATAAAGTTTATCGGCGTAGGTGAGGGGATTGAAGACTTAATCGCTTTCGACCCTGCCCAGTTTATAGGAGGAATTTTCGATGAGTAAACCGATTGTAGCCATAGTTGGCAGACCAAATGTAGGTAAGTCTACATTCTTTAATAAGATTATCGGTCGACGTGTATCTATCGTAGAAGATACGCCGGGCGTTACCCGTGACCGAATTTATGCGGAAGCAGAATGGAATGGAGTTCACTTCGCAATGATAGACACCGGTGGTATTGAACCGGCAAGCGCCGATGTGATTCTGTCTCAGATGCGTGAACAGGCACAGATTGCTATGGATATGGCAGATGTAATCCTGTTTATCGTAGATGGTAAGGACGGACTGACAACTGCGGACCGTGAAGTTGCTACTATGCTTCGCCGCACAGGTAAGAGAGTAATTTTAGTAGTTAATAAGATTGATGCTCCTCACAGAATGTCTATGGACTTCTATGATTTCTACGAGCTGGGACTTGGAGAACCTATTCCGGTTTCCGCTATTAATATGCTGAACTTCGGTGATGTATTAGATGAAATCGTAAACAGCTTCCCTAAGATTGACTACGATGAAGATGAGGACACAACAAAGATTGCAGTTATCGGTAAGCCTAATGTAGGTAAGTCTTCTCTGATTAACTGCCTGTTGGGAGAAAATCGTGTAATCGTTTCCCCAATCGCAGGTACTACCAGAGACTCTATCGACACGCCTTTTGAGCAGGATGGTGAAAAGTATATTCTTATCGATACAGCAGGTATCCGTCGTAAGAGCAAAGTTACAGATGATATTGAACGCTACTCTGTAATCCGTGCTACTGCAGCTGTAGAGCGCTGTGATGTAGCGCTGCTGGTAATCGATGCTGCAGAAGGTCTGACTGAGCAGGATAAGAAGATTGCAGGTATTGCACATGAAGCCGGAAAGGGTATCATCATTGTAGTTAACAAGTGGGACCTGGTTCAGAAGGAAACAAATACTATGCGTGATTTCCAGCGTGGTCTGGAAGCAGAGCTTCTGTTCATGAATTATGCACCATGCCTCTTCATTTCCGTAAAGGATAAGGTTCGTGTAAACCGCGTAATCGAAATGTGCCGTGCAGTAGCAGAAAATCGTGCTATGCGTGTACCTACAGGCCAGCTGAACAGCCTGATTTCCGATGCAACAATGATGAAGCAGCCACCTTCAGATAAGGGTCGCCGCTTGAAGATTTACTATGCGACACAGGTAGGTGTTAAGCCGCCTCTGTTCAGTTTCCAGATTAACAGTCGTGATCTGATGCATTTCTCCTATGCACGCTATCTGGAAAACAAGATTCGTGAAGGATACGGATTCAATGGTACGTCCATTAAGTTTGTATTCCGAGAAAAGGGCGAAAAGTACGAATAATGAGTGAAATGTTTTTAATTGCTGACTCCTCATGGATCACGATCGGAGGAGTCGTGGCAATAATTCTATCCTATTTCCTCGGAAATATTTCCCCGTCAATTATTCTGGGAAAGCTCAATGGAATTGATATTAAGAAAGTAGGCAGCGGAAATGCAGGCACAACCAACGTGCTTCGCACATTGGGAAAAAAAGCCGCAGTCATCACCATGGTGGTTGATATCCTGAAGGGATTTATCGGCGTCAAAATCGGTTTCCTCCTGGGGGGCTACGTGGCAGGAACTATTTGTGCAGTAGCTGCTTTTTGCGGACACATATGGCCGTGCTTATACAATTTCAGAGGAGGAAAAGGTGTAGCCACTGCGTTCGGAGTTATCACAGCTGTTAATTGGCAGCTTGGTCTTGCTGTTCTCGGTGTTGTTGCACTTTTCGTTCTCTTATCAAAACGCATGTCCGTTGGGTCAATCATCGGTGCAGCAAGTTTTCCACTGTTGGCATGGCTTATGGAACCGGGATTTTTCGTGCCGGGTTTCGTTATGGCTGTCATCGTGATTGTGAAACATCGTGCAAACATAGGACGTCTGCTCAGAGGAGAAGAGCCGAAGATGTCCTTCAAAAAGTAGAGGGCTAAGGGATATGAGTAAGATTAAAAAAATCGGAGTGATAGGTGCCGGAAGTTTCGGTACGGCACTTGCTATCACTTTTATAAATAAGGGTCATCAAGTTAAAATCTGGGGGCGTGACAGCAAACAGTTAGATTTGATGAAGGAAACTGGTGAAAACGCCCGCTTCCTTCCGGAAATTAAACTTCCGAAAACTCTGGAAATGGCTTATACTATAGAAGAGGCAGTGAAGGACACTGATATTGTATTATTCAGTGTTCCTGCACAGGCATTCAGAAGTGTATTTGCAACGGCAGCAGAATTTTTGCAGCCAAATACAATAGTTGTCAATGTAGCTAAGGGCATAGAGATGGGAAGTTTGCTGCGCCTTTCGCAGGTCGCTAAGGAAGTTAAGCCTGATGTTCGCTATGTTACACTGTCAGGACCATCTCATGCTGAGGAAGTCGCAAGAAATCTTCCTACTACAGTTGCAGTAGCATCAGACGATGAAAGTCTGGCACTTGAAATACAGGAAGCCTTCATTACAGAACGTTTCCGTGTATATACCAACCATGATGTAGCAGGTGTAGAATTAGGCGGTTCACTTAAAAATATCATCGCTCTGGGAGCTGGTGTGTCTGATGGCATGGGATTCGGAGATAATGCTAAGGCTGCTCTGATGACGCGCGGTATCACAGAAATGTGCAGATTAGGTTCTGTTATGGGTGCCAATATGGATACTTTTTCTGGACTTGCAGGAATTGGCGATTTAATAGTAACTTGCACAAGTATGCATTCAAGGAATCGCAGATGTGGTATTCTCATCGGTCAGGGAACAGAACCTGCTCAGGCGGTTAAAGAAATCGGCATGGTAGTAGAAGGCATTACTACAGCTGAGGCTGCTTACGCGCTGGCACAGAAAAATGGCATTGAGATGCCTATTACAGAATGTATTTATAAGGTGATCCATGGGGAAATGGATGCTCGACATGCAGTATCCTATCTGATGGAACGCGATATGAAAAATGAAATGCATATTCTCTAATCTTAGAGAGAAAAGGGGGAACCCATGAAAAGTAAAATCGAGCTGTTAAAGGATAAGGCAGCACTGGAAGTTACGGCACATATGCCTGAAATGAAGGCGATTCGAGATTTTCTTTATGAAAATCCCGAGGTCGGTGGTACTGAAGAAAAAGCATCTGCTCTTTTGACTAAAACTTACGAAGAACATGGTTTCAATGTGACGAGGGATTTTCACAATATTCCTTACTGTTTCCGTGCTGTTTATGACAGCGGAAAGCCGGGACCTTCCATAGGGCTGACTACTGAATATGATGCACTTCCGGAAATAGGACATGGCTGCGGTCACAACATTATAGCTACTGCGCCTATGGCTGCTGCATTTGCATTGAAAGCTGTGCTTGATGAGACTGGCGGCAGAGTGGTCGTATTTGGTACACCTGCTGAGGAATGTTTCGTAAGCAAAGTTCAGCTTGCTAATGAAGGTGCTTTTAATGAAGTAGATGTAGCTATGACGGTACATCCTAATCCGGTAAATCAGGCAAGTGGGCGTACAACTGCCCTTGATGCTTGGCAAGTTGATTTTTATGGCAAATCCGCACATGCAGGTGCACATCCTGAAGATGGCATAAATGCCCTTGATGCGGCAGTTCACTTCTATACTCTCATAGGTTTTGAGAAACAGTATCTTAAGGATACGAACATATATGGAGTTTTCGCAGATGGGGGAGAAAAATGCAGCGTTATTCCAGATTTTGCTGCGGTGAAATACCTCATTCGTGCGAATACTGTACAAGATGTAATGAAGGTTCGTTCAATGTTCGAACGGTGTGCTTCTTCTGCAGCTGGTGCTGTTGGTGCAACCTACAGAATATGGAACAATGAACCTGGAAATATGGACATGGTAACAAATGAAACTCTTGGAGACATGTTCAACAAATATTATGAAGAATTAGGCGGTGGGCATATGCCTAAGGAAAACAGCGGCGGCTCTACTGATATGGGAGATGTCAGCCATGTGGTTCCGTCAATCCATCCTTGGATTGGTCTTAACTGTCCTGCTTTTAATCTTCATTCTAAGGGTTTCGCAGATACGACCATTACTGCGGCTGGCGACAGGGCTATAGAGATAGGTGGAAAAGCTCTGGCACTGACAGCAATAGAGGTGCTTACTAATCCGGAATTTTTAGAAGCAATCAAGGAGGAATTCCGTCAGGCACAAAATTCATGGTAGACAGGAGGAAATAAAGTTTGGAATCAAATAAAAAAACATTTCATATTACAACCTTTGGCTGCCAGATGAACGAGCATGACTCGGAAACGCTGGCGGGAATGCTGCTTGAAAAGGGATATACCCGTGCAGCAGAGCAGAAGGATGCTAATATTGTAATCTTCAATACATGCAGTATCCGTGAGAATGCTGATAAGCGCTTTTTCGGTACTTTAGGACAGCTTAAAAAGCGTAAGGAGGCAGAGCGAGAAAATTTCACTATATGTGTTTGCGGATGTATGATGCAGCAGCAGCATGTTATAGACACTCTTAAGGCTAAATATCCGTGGGTAGATGTGGTATTTGGAACACACAACTTGCATGAGCTGCCGGTTTTGCTGGATAATCTGTATCATGAAAAGAAGAAGCAGCTTTCCGTATGGCAGGAGCATGGTGAAATCGTGGAAGGACTGCCTTCAGATCGCTTATTCCATCATAAGGCATTCGTTAATATCATGTATGGATGTAATAATTTCTGTACATACTGTATCGTACCTTATACACGAGGCAGAGAGAGAAGCAGAAAGCCAGAAGACATTCTTAGAGAAGTTCGCAATCTGGTGGCAGATGGGGTCTGTGAGATTATGCTTCTGGGACAGAATGTAAACTCCTATCGCGGAGTAAGCTGTGATGGGCAGACATGCGACTTTACGGATCTTATCTATATGCTCAACGAAGTTGAAGGGCTTGAAAGAATTCGCTTTATGACAAGCCATCCTAAGGATTTATCAGATAAGCTGATTCAGGCATTCGTGGATTGTCCTAAGCTGGGAAAATATATTCACCTTCCAGTGCAGGCTGGATCCAGTGCAGTATTAAAGCGCATGAACCGTAGATATACGAGAGAGCAGTATCTGGAGCTTGTTAAGAAACTTCGAGCAGCTGTTCCTGATATGGCTATCAGCACTGATATTATTGTGGGCTTCCCTGGTGAAACTGAGGAAGATTTCGAGGAAACATTAACTCTTTGTGAAGAGGTAAGATACGATTCTGCATTTACTTTCCTCTATTCCATTAGAAAGGGAACACCGGCAGAAAAGTATGAGGATCAGATTCCGGAAAATGTGAAGCACGAGCGATTCAACAGATTGGTGGAAACTATCAACCGCATTTCAGCAGAGAAGAATGCAGCTTATGTGGGAAGAAGTGAGATGATATTAGTTGAAGGACCAAGCAAAAATGGTGCAGATACTTACGGTGGCCGTACAGAGTCTTTTAAGCTGGTGAACTTCCATGGAACGCCTGAAATGACAGGCAAGTTGGTTAAGGTAAAGATTACTGATGCTAACACATTCAGCTTAGTCGGCGAATGCGAATAAAGCATATATTGCAACAATGCAAAAACCCCGCTGGGGAGCGGGTTTGATTGGTTTTGGGAATTAATAAATTTTAATAAATGGGGGATTTTGTGTACGCATACTTGTTATGAGAAAGGACTGAAGAAATGGATATTTTTTCTGTTATCACGCTTTTAGGCGGCCTGGCAATGTTCCTCTATGGTATGGAGGTCATGGGTGACGGTCTGAAAAATGCTTCGGGTTCTGCCCTGAAGAATGTTCTCGGTAAGGCAACTCAGAATATCGTTCTGGGCGTAATTACCGGTATGCTGGTAACTGCAGTAATTCAGAGTTCCACTGCGACCATCGTTTTAACCGTAGGTCTGATCAGTGCAGGAATCCTGAATCTTAAGCAGGCGACTAGTATTGTTATGGGGGCCAACATTGGTACAACAGTAACAGCACAGATTATCCGACTGATGGATATCGACTCCAGTGGGGGATTCATCCTGCAGCTGTTCAAGCCATCTACTCTTGCTCCATTAGCTTTGATATTAGGTATTATCCTTATCATGTTTGTGAAGTCATCAAAGTGCAATACAGCAGGTGAAATTGCAATGGGCTTTGGTATCCTTTTTTCTGGATTGATGAACATGACTGCCGCAGTAGAGCCGCTTTCAGAATCTCAAACCTTCATGGATCTTATGATTCGTTTCAGCGACCAGCCTCTGCTTGCAATCGCAGTAGGTCTGGTTATGACTGTAATCGTACAAAGTTCATCTGCTATGGTTGGTATGATTCAGGCACTGTCTGTTACAGGTGCTATGACATTTAATCTGGTATATCCGTTAATTATGGGTATCAATCTGGGTACTTGTGTAACTACCGCAATGGTTTGTTCCATAGGTTCTTCTAAAGATGCAAAGAGAACAGGTATTGTTCATATCGTATTTAACGTAATCGGTACAGTAATCTTTATGATTGTAATGATGCTGATTAAGTCCATGGGCGGTTTCCCAGAACTTTGGGGAAGTGTGGCAGACAGCGGTATGATTGCAAACTTCCAGACACTGTTTAACCTGCTCACAGCAGTTGCACTGATTCCATTTGCTGGTCTGCTGGTAAAGCTGTCACTTGCTATCGTAAAGCCAGATCCACAGGATGAAGAAGATCGTGCAGATCTGAGGGTTCCAGACGAAAAGCTGTTCCAGGTACCTGCTATGGCTTTAGGTGAAGCTAACAAGGCTATCGGTCACATGGGTGAAGTTGCGCTGAAGAACTTAAAGCGAAGCTGTGTGCTTTTAGTACGCTGGGACGCACATAGATTCGATGTCGTAAATGATAATGAAGATCATCTGGACGAATTTACAGATAAGATGGACAACTATCTGGTGAACCTGTCTCGTTACATGGAAACAGACCACGACAATCAGTATATCAATATTCTGATGCAGGGTAACTGTAACTATGAACGAATTGGTGACCATGCAGTTAACATCGCTGAAGTGGCTCAGATGATGGAAAATGAAAAAATTGCGTTTACTGACAACGCCAAGGATGAACTTTATCTGGTAAGAGATGCAGTTCTGGAAATTCTGAATACTACAGTAACCGCATTTACTACTTTAGATACAACAGAAGCTAAGAAGATTGAACCGTTGGAAGAAGTTATCGACGATATGGTTGTTCTGCTGAAGGATCGCCACATCGAAAGACTGAAGGCAGGAAACTGTACTACAACCAGCGGTATGGCATTTATCGACCTGCTTACAAATCTGGAGAGAGTTGCGGACCAGTGTTCCAATATCGCTCTTCTGATCCTCAGCATGGAAGATAAATCCATCTTAGGAAATCACCATGGTTATGTACATCAGCTCCACAAGGGCGGCGATGTAACTTACGATACTGAATTAGCAAGACAGAAAGAACATTATCTGGAACGCCTGAATCAGTATGAACTTGGTGCAGAATAGAGAATAGTTTCAGAAATATTATTAAATATTGCTGAAATGAACTGAAAAATTAAAGAGGCTGCTGCATTAGCTAACTGCATTGAACTGCAACTAATGCGGCAAGCCTCTTTTTATTATTCTCAATCCCGTGCATACAAGAAGCGGAACCTACATATATTTGGGGTATAGCGAGGTTTTATGGAGGGATAAGATGACTAATAGGAGTATATATCAGGACATCAGCCGAAGGGCGAATGGGAGTATTTATGTAGGCGTTGTAGGACCGGTCAGAACGGGAAAGAGTACATTTATAAGAAGATTCATGGATGTGTTAGTCATGCCAAATGTGTCTAACCCATATGAGAAAACGAGAGTTATGGATGAGCTGCCGCAGAGTGGTGAAGGTAAGACAATCACAACTACTGAACCGAAATTCATACCTGCCGATGCAGTGAGCATATCTGTTGATGGCGGAGCAAAATTTTCCGTGCGCATGGTTGACTGTGTAGGATACTTGATTCCCGGCGCTCTGGGGCATGAAGAAGAAGGGAAAAAACGAATGGTGATGACGCCTTGGGACGAAGAACCTATGCCTTTTGCGCAGGCTGCAGAATATGGTACAGAGAAAGTTATAACAGACCATTCGACTGTTGGGATTGTAATTACCACAGACGGAACCGAAATTCATACCTGCCGATGCAGTGAGCATATCTGTTGATGGCGGAGCAAAATTTTCCGTGCGCATGGTTGACTGTGTAGGATACTTGATTCCCGGCGCTCTGGGGCATGAAGAAGAAGGGAAAAAACGAATGGTGATGACGCCTTGGGACGAAGAACCTATGCCTTTTGCGCAGGCTGCAGAATATGGTACAGAGAAAGTTATAACAGACCATTCGACTGTTGGGATTGTAATTACCACAGACGGAAGCATAGGTGAAATTCCTAGAGCAAATTACATAGATGCTGAAGAAAAGACGATTAAACAGATGAAAGCACTTAACAAACCATTCGTAATCATACTTAATACAATCGCACCACAGAGTACAGCAGCCCTTGAGCTGGCTGAAAATTTAGAGGCAAAATATTCTGTGCCAACACTTCCACTGAATTGCCAGAAGATGGGCGAGGCTGACTTTGACAGCCTATTCCAAAAATTAATGTACCAGTTCCCAGCCGCAGAAATTGATTTCAGACTGCCGGGATACTTAGATGCACTTTCAGACACACACTGGGTAAAGGAGCAGATTATAGACAATGTTAGAAACTGGATGACACAGTTCGAAACTATGGGCGATGTAATCGAAACCAGCAAAATGCTTGCAGACGGAGAGATAGTACGAGATGTGCAGATTTTGCGGGCAGACATGGGCACTGGGCTTGTAATTTTAGAGCCTATACTGGACGAAAGGCTGTATTACAAGGTTGTGGAGGAGCTTATGGGTGCACCTGTGAGCAATGATAGAGAGATGTTTTTGCTGCTTCGTGAGTATGCTGGAGCGAAGATGGCATATGATAATCTTCGAGGCGCATTGCAGCAGGCGGAAAGTTCCGATTATGGCATTGTGGCCCCGAAATTGTCGGAAATGGTTTTGGAGAAGCCGGAGGTGTTTAAGCAGGGTAACAAGTATGGAGTGCGCATGACTGCCAAAGCGCCGTGTCTGCACATTATCCGCACGACCATTTCTACGGAATTGTCGCCAGTTGTGGGGACGGAAGGACAGTCTGAGGACTTGGTTAATTACTTGATAGAACAGTTTGGAAATGATGAAACGGATATTTGGGAGACAAATTTGTTTGGAAAATCTTTGAAGGAGATGGTGACTGAGCAGATG
>CAZLJV010000042.1:0-11744 GCA_964559965.1 uncultured Oscillospiraceae bacterium
ACCTTCTCTGGCATCTTCAGTTCTGCCAACTACGACCATGTCTCCTTCACGAATATTTCGAAACTCTACGACATGAATTTTTTTGCTTTTTTCATCCCACACAGGTACAGCGTCCATTCTGCTGTCCTTAGCCAGATACCACTTTCCTTCCACCTTGAAATATTCCGGGAAAATAGAAGTTGCATGGAAACCCTTCGGCGCTGCCTTAGCGTGAGGCGCTAATACCAGCTGGCAGTTAGGTGCCTTAACGAAACGTTCTTCAGTAAAATCTGGTTCGATGTACTGTGCTAATTTAAAACTCATGGCGAGATCTCCTTTTCTAAAATTCTTTCTTTTCGAAATTACTTGCTTATTCTACCACACTTTTAATTAGAATGAAATACGGAATTTAGTTTGTACTTTTTTCGTAATTTCTGTAACTTTATTACGATTTTTTATTGAAATTTAGCCGTTTATAGACTATACTTAATTCTATACTAAAGTTTGTATATAAAATAAAACTTTGAATATTAAGGAGATTTTTATGAGAAAAAAGAACTCTAAAAACAATACAAAAAGCCGCATCGTCTCAGCCGCTTGGGCGCTCTTCTACGAGCAGGGCTATGATGATACGACTATCGATGAAATCGTGGAATCCGCCGGAACTTCCAAAGGCTCCTTTTACCACTATTTTGACGGTAAGGACGCTCTTCTCAGCTCACTTTCCTATTTATTTGATGAAAAATATGAGGAACTGATCGAAACCATGGACCCAGACTTAAATCCTATGGATAAGCTGGTATACATGAACCGCGAACTGTTCCTCATGATAGAAAATACTGTTTCTGTTGAACTGCTGTGCCGCCTTTTCTCCTCTCAGCTCAATGCTAAGACAGAAAAGCATCTTTTAGACACAGGCAGAACATATTACAAACTCCTTCGCAAAATAGCAACAGAAGGTTTAGCAGACGGCACCTTTAACGAAAAGTTCACCGTCAGTGACATTACTCGTGCCTATGCCATGTTGGAGCGAGGCATGATGTACGACTGGTGCATCGGAGCAGGAAACTACTCGCTGTGCCAATACGCCCAGATGATGCTGCCACTCTGCCTAAAGGGATTTTGCAATAAAGAATAAGTTATTTCGGTTATTCGTCTTTTTCTTCTACAATCGTCTTTATCCAGACGCCCTTCTTAACCAGCACGAAACCGATAGCAACCTTAATAAGGTCGGAAAGCTGTGCGATTAAGTATACCAGATGAATCGGTATAGCTGTGAATCTGCTCAGTGTGAATACTACCGGAATGGACACAACCCACATATATGCACTGTCGAAGAGGAAGGTTACGATAGCCTTTCCTCCGGCACGCAGGGTGAAGTATGTAGCATGTATGAAGCCATATATAGGCTGGCAGCATCCGCTGAAGAATATCATCTGTGCAGCAAGTCCCTTAACCATGGTATCTGTATTGTATAGTTCTGGGAATAAGGACGAAACGGTGCACATAATGCCTCCTGTTATAACGCAACAAAATACGGAGAATGCGATAAGCTGCGCATCTTCCTTTTTTGCCTGTTCCAACTTGCCTGCACCCAGCAGCTGACCGACTATGATTCCTACCGCATTCCCCAGAGACAGGAATACAACATTGAACACATTGGAAATAGTCGATGCGATATTAACCGCTGCAACTACTTCCAGTCCTCGAACTGAATAGCACTGATTCATAAATGTCATACCGCAGGACCAGAGAAGCTCGTTTATAAACAGAGGCAGTCCCATGATGAGAATCTGCTTCATCAGAGGCGCTGGAATCCTGAAGTTTCGATACAGACCTTTTGCAAACGGATTCTTTTCCACATTCTTATGTGTCCAGAATGCAACGATTGCAAATTCCACATATCGCGAAAGCACTGTCGCCATAGCTGCACCCACTACTCCGAATGCAGGCGCACCGAATTTACCGAAAATCAGAATATAGTTGAATACTAAGTTTACTAATACTGCAACTATACCTGCTACCATCGGCACAAAAGTCTGCCCGGTTTCACGGAGCGTTCCGGAATATCCTTGTGTCAGTGCGAAAGGAATCAGACCTACGAGGATTACCATGAGGTACTCCTTACCGTAGCCTAATGTGGCAACTAAGTCACCATTCCCCTCACCTTCGTGGAGAAATGCTTGAATCAGCGTGTCTCCACCGAAGATAAAGATTGCGAAGAATACGAAAGAAAGCACGACTCCGCTGAGCAACTTAAATCTAAATGTATTTCGCATTCCATCCATATTTCCGCTGCCAAAGAACTGTGCACCTAAAATCCCTGCACCTGCCACTGCACCGAAAATACAAAGGTTAAAAATCATCACCAGCTGGTTTGCAATCGCTACACCAGACATCTGCTCAGTTCCCACCTGACCTACCATAATATTATCAAGCAGGTTAACGAAGGTACTGATTCCATTCTGAACGATAATAGGAATGGTTATTAAAAATACTTTTTTATAGAACTGACGATCACCAATCAGTCCAATTCTTCCATGTGTGTTTTCTTTCATTTTATATCGTTTTATATTGATTTGTATTAGACTATGCTGTAATTACTTTGTGATAACTTCCAGACCGCCCATGTACTTTCTCAGAGCTTCTGGAATTACTACGCTGCCGTCTTCCTGCTGGAAGTTTTCCAGAATTGCAGCTACAGTTCTGCCTACTGCCAGACCGGAACCGTTAAGTGTGTGAACGAATTCTGGCTTTCCGCCGCCTTCTGGTCTGAAACGGATATTAGCACGGCGTGCCTGGTAATCTTCAAAGTTGGAGCAAGAAGAAATTTCTACATATCTACCGTAGCTTGGCATCCATACTTCGATATCGTAAGTCATAGCGGAGGAGAATCCTAAGTCACCAGTGGACAGTCTTACTACTCTGTAAGGGATACCTAATACCTTCAGTACCTCTTCTGCATCGTTAGTCAGCTTTTCCAGTTCGTCATAAGAACCTTCTGGCTTAACAAACTTAACCAATTCTACCTTGTTGAACTGGTGCTGACGGATCAGACCTCTTGTGTCACGACCTGCGGAACCAGCTTCAGCACGGAAGCAAGGAGTATATGCAGTATAGTATACTGGCAGTTCTGCTTCTGGCATGATTTCCTGAGCTCTCAGGTTTGTTACCGGAACTTCAGCTGTTGGAATCAGGAAGAAGTCCTTCTGAGGTACATAGAACATGTCCTCTTCAAACTTAGGCAGCTGACCAGTACCTGTCATTGCTGCACGATTTACCATGAATGGAGGCAGGATTTCAGTGTAATCCTGATCTACAGTGTGCAGGTCCAGCATGAAGTTGATAACTGCTCTTTCCAGTCTTGCACCCATACCCTTGTATACAGTAAATCTTGCACCGGAAATCTTAGCAGCTCTTTCCCAGTCTAAAATATCTAAATCAGTACCTAAATCCCAGTGAGCCTTAGGTTCGAAGTTGAACTGAGTAGGTTCCATGAACTTTCTGATTTCTACGTTATCAGTATCGTCTTCACCCATCTGTACTTCTGGATTAGGAGTGTTAGGAACATTCAGCAGCGCATTCTGCAGGTTTGCTTCTACTTCAGCTAATTCAGCGTCCATTTCCTTAATCTTAGCGGACAGTTCCTTCATTTCAGCCATGATAGCAGTTGTATCTTCGCCAGCCTTCTTCAGCTTAGGAATTTCCTTGGAAACAGTGTTCTGCTTGTTCTTCATCTGTTCTACTTCTGCCAGGATTTCTCTTCTCTTTTCGTCGTACTTAACTACGTTTTCGATTCCGAAATCGCCCTTGCATCTTCTTTCGACTGCAGCTTTTACGCCTTCATAATCTTCTCTGATTCTCTTAATGTCTAACATTTTCTTTCCTCTTTCCCTTTTTCATAAATTTTAGTTTATGTATTAGAATAAATTCTTTTTATAACGAATATAAGTTTCCACCAGCTCAGCCATCTGCTCCTGAATTTCAACCTGCAGGTCAGATGCCAAGTTATAATCACCTGCATCGAGCGCTTCTGTTGCACGAGTCAGCAGGCACTTTTCTGCCAATGTATTCTTACCGATGTGCAGACGAAGACGGTTTACCACATTCCAGTTGACCACATCATAGTCTGTAGCATCGTCACCGTGGAGCTTTACGCACTCACGAACTGTCGCCATATAGTTAGGAATGTCACGATTGTGAAGTTCCATCTTCCACTGGCTCAGCGTAGCTTCGATAAAGGACTCTATGGAAAGATTGCTGATGGCATCTCCCATAATAGCTTTTCTCTTTTCAGGATACTGAATCAGACCCTGGAGATTTTCCCAAACGGTAGCTGGAGCTACACCGAAAAGTTTATCACGTTCCTCTTTGGTATAATCCTCAAATACATTGTGTTCGCTTCGGTACTCACGGTCTGTATCCAAATAGAAGTCCTCTTCACCATACTTTTTAGAAATGGATTTTTCCAGTTCCGCTGGTGTCTTTCCGTTTTCAAGCACGGCACGAATACCATCGAGCATAGCCATATAGCTTACAGCTAAAACCATGTATGTGTTGCTCTTAGGGTTAGGTGCTCTCAGCTCAAAACGTGTAGCCATAGGGCTCTTAGCATCTCTGATAAGTCCCACCAGAATGGAACGGTTTCTGGACGCTTCAGTTACGCTCTTACCCAGTGAAGTTACGATGCACACTGGTGCTTCATATCCAGGTTTCAGACGGTTCAAAGAGTCCGTCGTAGAGCTGATGATTGGATTGATAGCCTCGTAGTTTCTCAAAATCCCCATGAGCCCACCGAACCCCAGAGGGCTGAGATAGTCTCGAGTCGGATGTTTTGCGGAGAAAAGATTGACCATCTTTCCGTTTTTCAGACGCGCTGCCACACCTAAATGTGTATGCTTGCCGGAACCTGCTACGCCTTCGATTGGCTTCGCCATGAAGGTTGTGTGCAGACCGAACTGGTTGAACACGTCTCTGATAATATATTTTACCTGCTTTTCATTGTCTGCTGCCTGCATTGCATCTGCATACTTCCAGTCAATTTCCAGCTGCTCCATGATATGTTCGTGTGCGCCAGATCTGCCAATCTGCGACTTAACACCGCCGACTTCCTTATGACCCATTTCTACATCTACACCGTAGCAGTCAATGATTTCCAGGGACTTTTCCAATGCTGTACGAACCGGACCGTAAGTTCTCTTCCAGTACTGTTCCTTCAGTTCCTGTGAAGTGGAAAGCTGTTCGCGATCAGCCTTATCTTCCGGTGTCTTTACCCAAAATTCCAGCTCTGTAGCGCTGGTAATACATATTTCTTCGATTTCATCTGCAGAATCCACACCGTGAATGTATTCAAACACATACGGATGTTCCTTCAGAAGTTGGAAAATTTCTTTCTTAAATGTGTCGATCGAATTCATGAGAATCGCTCTGGCACCAACCTGATTCTTTTCATTGTGCACCAGATATGCAGGGATTCTCAAAGTACCCACTGGAAGACCAGTGTTTACATCGATATTGTCAAAATTATAATCAACATACCAGTTTACATCTTTGTCTGGCAGCAGATCGACTTTACCATTATTCAAATCCGCAATCTTCGGCAGGTCTACCGAGGAACCGTCCGTTTGGACTCCATGCGCAAGCATATCGTCCATGTCCTTCATGAACATTTTCATCGGAATACGTTCATCGGTATCGTTTCCGGTAATGTCTATGCCCGCAAACGAAACGAACTGGACTTCCGGATGCTTTTCCAGGATTCCCATGATGTCTTCTCGCTTATGTTTATCCGCAGGAATATTAAAGAGCATCTTGCTTAAATCAAACTCCAGCATTTTTACCTCCAAAATTAAAGCAGTATTGGGACATCCCCGCAGTCGCAGGAATGCCCCAAGAAAAATCATATCGATAACTCAAAATTTTAGCACAAACCGACTTAGCTTGCAAGGTCATTCAGATATTTTTCCAGTTCATCTAAATACTCGCCATATCCAGCCCAGTCACCGTCTTGCTGTGCTTCCTGTGCATTTTCAAATGCTTCCACAGCTTTTTGAATCAGTTCAGTCTGAGATAAAGCAGCTCCAGTCTGATTCTGGTTTCCGGAGCTATCACCAGTCTGCTGGCCATCTCCATCTACCTTTGTATCATCTGCTCCCACGCCATCTTCTGCACTCTTGCCGAAGATAGTAACCAGACATTCTGCAACGCTGTTTTCGTATGCAATCTTATCACCGTATGCCATGATGATACGCTTTACTTCTGGAATACTTGAGTTAGTAGCTTCCAGATATACAGGTTCTACATACAGAATAGATGTATTGATAGGAATTACAAACATGTTACCTCTTCTGTAAGTTGTACCACGAGAGCTCCACAGTGAGAATTCCTTAGAAATTTCAGTATTCTGGTCAATCTGCGCCTCAATCTGTTCAGGACCGTAAACAGTCTTGCTCTTAGGGAACTGATAGAGTACCAGCTCACCGTAGCTGTCGCCATCATTGCGGGCTACCATCAGGGCAGTCATGTTCATCTTGGATTTTGGCGTAAATGCAATGGAGTTAAAGAACTCAGCCTTGTCACCGTCAGGAAGTTTAGCGATGTAATAGTTAGGTTCCTGCTGTACGCGTTCAGTTCCATAAACTTCATATGCGATTTCCCACTGGTCTTCCTTCTGATAGAACACGTTTACATCTTCCATATGATATCTGGAATAAACGCCTGCCTGAATCTGCAGAAGTGTATTCGGATATCTGATGTGAGACTTGAGACCCTCAGGCATTTCGGAAGCAGACTTAAATAGTGTAGGATAAATCTTCGCATAAGTTACAGCGATAGGATCCCCTTCATCTACGACATAGAAGCTTACATCACCATTATAAGCATCTACTACAACCTTGATGGAGTTTCTGATGTAGTTGTTTACACCATCAAAAGGCTCTGCATACGGATAATAGGTGCTTGTTGTATACGCATCCACCATCCAGTACAGCCTTCCATCCACAGTAACCATGTATGGGTCGTTTTCGTAGCTCAGATCCGGCATGATTCTCTGAATTCTTTTCATAACATTTCTGTTTATGATTATTCTGGAATCGCTGTCAATATTGGAAGACACCAGCATCTGCACGTCGCCCTCACGAATTGCGAAAAGCACTCGATTCAGCAGATTCAGCTTAATGCCCGCATTGCCTTCGTAAGAAGTATATGCATTGCTCGAACCCTTAGGATAGTCGAATTCGGCTTCTTCAGTATTAACAATAATGTATTCATCAGACAGCTCGCCGAAATAAATCTCCGGACGATCAATCTCGATTTCTTCAACATCAGATTCTGGCGGAATATTTCCAATCAGTACATCTGGCTGGCCGCTGGCAGTTACCTGATCTACACGAGAGAGTGTAACGCCATAACCATGAGTATACTTCAAGTGTCTGTTAAGCCATGAATCGTCAATCTTGCTTTCGTCGATTTCACGAGTAGCAAGGAAAGTCTGAGTATACTTTCCGTTAATCATATAGCGGTCCACGTCTACATCGTTGAAGGTGTAGTACTGACGGATACTCTGAGTCTGATTGTAGAACTGCTTAGCAGGTCCGAAATCGTTAACACGAATATTATTTATAGTCTCAGTGTTGTCATTGATGTCAGAAGCAGTCAGATTGCTGTCCGCGGCAAAATCCTTCGTCACTACGTCATCTAACTGATAAGCTGCCTGGGTGTATGCAATGTTCCACTCTAAATACTTGGTTTCCTTGTCGATTTCGTCTGGAGATACGATGAATTCCTGCACCAGGAATCCAGCACCAGTACCAAGAGCGCCCACCGCAATCATAATAACAGGAACTGTCAAAATCTTCTTGTAGTCTTTCTTTTTCAGGAACACTACGAAAAGGATTGCAGAAAGAACAGCCAGCACGCAAAGGATTCTATACATCCACAGTGTAACATTTACATCTGTAAAACCTGCACCATAAACTGCACCGGTGTGCCCATAAAGAAGGTCAAACTGACGCAGGAAGAAGTTCACTCCAACCATGATGAAGAATACGAATCCCAGCAGGCCTATCTTGCCAGATGCAATATTCAGCAGCTGCTTGAAGTTGTTATCGTCAAACTGTTTCTTAGGCTTAGGCTGATGCTTAGGCGGCTTCTTTCCGAAGAAGGCTTCTGTGAACTTGCCGAAGGCATCTTCATGAGCCTTGCCTGCATTTTCAGCTCCAGGGCCATTTTCAAACGGGCTGGAATTACCTGCATAACGCTGTTCATCAGCCCCTGTGCCGTCATATGCACCTGCATTTGAGCCTGCACCTGCACCGAATGGAGTTTCTTCTTCACCTGGGAATTCAGTCTTGAACATATCAGGTGTGCGCATGGTCATAAGAACCACATAATATACCAGTGTCAGCACTATGAATCCTACGATTACACCGATGAGGATTTCGTTAAGCTGAGTTAAGAATTCCAATCTGAAGATATAGAACGAAATATCCAATCCAAAGAGTGGATCTGCCAGATTAAAATCGCTGGCGTTGGCAAATTTCAAAATATCGAACCAAAGCTGGCTAACCGTAGTCAGCGTAGTAAACAGACCGAATACTGCTGCCAGAATCCAAGTCATTCTGTTCAGCTTCTTAGGATCCGGAATCTCACTGGATACGATTTTTTTGAAATAGCTTTTTTTCAGATGGCTCATGTAAATTACCATCAATCCGGTTACCACCAGAAATGTCGGTACCCCTACCTTAAGCTGTGTAGTCAGTTCTTTTAAGAAAACATCTACATAGCCCATTTCCTGGAACCACATGAAGTCAGTGATAAATGTAATCGCACTGAAAAAGATTGCAAATGCAATCACTAAGATCAGGATTACGACACTGAGTCTTCGCTGGAATTTTTCCATTAGATTTTCTCCTCCTTAATCTCGTTGAGTAGCATGGAATTTTTAGAAATCTTTACACAAGCGGTGACATACTTTACTACTTCCTCACCATCTGCACCTGCGAAGGTCAAACGGCAAAGTACATAGTACCCCCCTTCCCCTGTTCGAATCTCTCCAATTTCCAATTTATTTATACCTATTAGGCTGGTATCTCTGTTAGTTGCCTGCCACTGTCCGTAGTAGCTGGTGATTGTATCCACAATTCCTTCCGCATAAGTCACAGCTTCGCCGTCCTTATCCGTCGTCCAATCCCCATTCTCAAAATCTTCTGTGTCGCTGACTTCCTCGAAGGCATAATCTTTCTCCAGGTCATACTTCAGCGACGCATCTTCTGCCACTTTTCCTATGCTGTCTGGCAGCTCGATTTTCTCTGCGATTATAGCTGACAGATATGTTTCACTTTCCACTTCGCCAGAAACAGGTTCACTGCTGCCATCGTCAGGATTGGAAACTTGTCCATCTCCCCCTGTTACTTTATCAATGATACTTTCCACAAGGGCATCTGCCTGCTGTGAAAATGCACTGTCTGGCGCTATGAATCTTGCCAGCAATACTACGCCTTCTGCCAAAATAAGCAGAACCAACAGGAATATCATCAGTTTTACGAAGATGTTCATCTTCTTCGGTTCGTCGTCATCGTCTTCTTCTGGGAATGCCTCGATGACCTTCCTTGCGACAGTGTCTGTGCTGCCAGCACCGCTATCATCGCTGTGGCCATCCACAACTTCCCTTGGAAAAACGTCTGAGTAACGGAGCTTGGCTTTTTCGTCGTGCTCGTCTTCGCACTCATCGTCGTGCTCACCCTCACGTTCGCCCCCGACTTCTTCACGATCGTCCCCGGCCGCTGCGATTTCGTCCCCGGCCGCTGCGATTTCGTCCCCGGTCTCTGCGATTTCGCTGGCTGTTTCTTCATCTTCACTCCCAGCCGCTGTGACCTCGATTCTGTCTTCTGCGTCTTCGCTGGCTGCTGTGTCGCTGACTTCCTCGAATTCTCCACCGTTTTCGGATTCAGCTCCGTCTGCTGCGATGGCTCCGTCTGCTGTATCTTCTCCTGAACTGGGAAAGCCAGGCTCCGGAGTCTCTGAGTCAATAGTCGCCTCCAAGCGCTTAATCATTCTGGCTTCTTCACGCACTGCCGAGAAATCTATAGTATCAGATGGAACAGGTATTTCCTGTGGCTCAATCACCTGAGAAATCTGCACCACCTCTGCATTGTTTTCATTATCTTCATCATCTACGCTTTCCTGAATCACCACCGCCGACTTTTCCTCTGCATTTTTCAAAGTCTGGTTTTCAGGGAATAATGTAGTCGCCCATGTAAATTCCAAAGATTCTGCATCAGGACGGCGAGCCTGTTCCATGCCGTGCAAACGAGCATATTCCTGATCCAGCAGCTGCTGGAATTCTTCATTCTTGCGATTATATGTGTAGAACTTTTCCAGCTGAGAAGTACTTTTCAAGCTGTCATCTGGCGACATACTTCCAAGTCCGCGGTAATTTTCACCGAACAAATCTCTTTCAAGCTCTTCAGCAGTCATCGGCGGCTCATCATCTTCATTTTCTGCGAGTGCATCGGTATCTGCAGAAGGTACTGTTGAAGGAGCTACGAAAGGAGCAGCTTCTGGCGCTGCTACTGATTCTACAACTGGTGTTGCAACCGGTTCCTCATCATGTATAATCTCCACTGCTGGTTTTTCCCTAGCAATATCTGTCGGCAAAATCAGCTCCGGAATTTCATCTATCTGCAAAATCTCTTCTAATCCCGCTTCCTTCGGCTCATTCACCGGCTCAACAAAAAGCGGTGTGCGAACTCTGACTTTCTCCGCTCTGACTTCGATGGCTGGTTCTTCTGCCTCAGCTCGTACTTCAGCAGCTCGTGCTTCAGCAACCGCAGCTTCAGTCGAGGCTGGCGCTTCAGATACCGCTGGCACTTCAGACACCGCTGGCGCTTCAGCAGATTTTGCCGCGTACGATGCATCCGCTGGCTTCAGCTCAATCTTATCCACAACAGGAGTCTCTGGCACGCCCATTTCTTCCTGTTTCTGGCGATTTCTTCTTTCAATTACTGTATCCCAGTTAAAATTAATCTCTTCAGTCTTTCTCTGCTCCTGCGGGAAGCCTTCCAGATTCCAATCAAAACTTACAGACTCGGTGCGGCGTGGCTTCGGTGTTTCCTCCACCTCGGACGCAAATCCCTTATAAATCTCAGCTGTTCTCTGCTCCGCTTCCACCTTAAAAGGAGGATTAAATACCACATCCTGGCTCACCTCTTTTGGCTTGGGTGCTTCCTTTCTGGTTTTCGTCCCGCAGTTGGCGCAGAAACGGTCTCCTTCATGCAACTCTTTCCCACAGTTTGTACAAAACATGTTTTCCTCCAAAATCTAATCTTTTATTTGACTTAACAATTCATCTTCCGTATATACACGCCCCGATTTTGCTCGGTTCATATTTTCCATGCCAAATTTCCTCGGCATCACACTTTCTTCGGTCTGCCTATCGCCCTGGGGTTCGACTCCGTCGCCTGTTCGGATTCTGGCTCCGTCGCTGGCCCCGTCAGCATGTCCATTTTCCTCTCCAAAACCTCTCGTATCTGCGAAATTTCTCGCCCCTACGGATTCACTCGCTCCTGCGCTCTGCAGTTCCAAGGTGTATTTAGGCTGCGGCTTTGTACCATCGGTTTCCGCCGCAGATCCTTCCGCATAGCGTATAGTCAATCTTGCTTTTTCAATGTTAAGCTCGATGGATTCAACTTTTTGACCCGATGCCGCACTTACCTCTTCAACTTGACGCACCAGCTGCTTCATCACAGCATCTGTCAGCGCAGCCT
>CAZLJV010000043.1:0-11737 GCA_964559965.1 uncultured Oscillospiraceae bacterium
ACGGTTCAACGGGCGACTGGCGGTGCGGAGGCTGCGGGCGGATACGAGCGGCTGGTGGTGCGGAGGCTGCGGGCAGTTCGGAGGCTGAGGCTGCGGACGGTTCAACGGGCGACTGGCGGTGCGGAGGCTGCGGGCGGATACGAGCGGCTGGCGGTGATATGCTGTGATAGCTAGCAGAAGCGGCGCCAATGTTTCTAGGCTGGCGGCTGGTGGTGCAGCTGGCGGCTGGCGTGCGACAAAATTCGACAAAATTCGACATAATTCGACATTCTTCGCATGTGCATGGCCTTCTTTAATGCTCTCTTGACTGCTGGAGGTGCGAAAAACATTCGCTGATACCGTCTGTGGCTTGTCTTTCACCCGCCTACTATACGGTTTTCACCTACTTAGATAGTATGAATTCCACTTAAATTCGCTTTTTGGGCGATTTAAGTGGAATTTTTTTAGCCGCAATGCGTGTTCGAACCTGAATTGTCGAGGTGTTCGACACACTTCGACAGGATTCGACACCCTATTTATACATTAAACACATTTAATTACAGACATTTCTTAACATTACCATTTTAATCTATTTATTTTTCCACTTAAAATTCAAGAAATCGCATTTTAAGTGGAATACCTATTAAATTAGTAGGTGAAGAGCAAAGTTGCGGCGCATTAGGTGACGACAAGTAGAGTATATTTTTTTACTTTATTTACAATAACTGCAATTCTTCAACCCGAATTTCCAAAAAAATTAAAAAAGAATGTAATTTAGGCTCAAAATCATCGCATTTCGGATAAATTTATCCGAAATATGCCTAAATTTACATCCTTTTTAACTAAAATTCGTCCTTTCAGGTGGAAATCATACACTAAAATACTATAAAGTACTACTCCACAGGCAGCCAGCCTGAGATTATCGACTCGGCGACACGAATTCCGTCAACAGCCGCTGAAGTTATGCCTCCAGCATAGCCAGCACCCTCGCCACAAGGGTACAAACCTTTGGAATTTATGCTTTCGCAAGTTCCATCACGCAGCATACGCACTGGGGAAGAACTTCGAGTTTCTACACCAGTCACGATAGCATCATCACGATCAAAACCATGAAGTTTTTTCCCAAGATTAGGCATAGCTTCTCTAAATGCAGCCACGGCAAAATCCGGTAAGCAACCTTCAAGTTCAGGAGCCTTGCCATCACGAAGTTTCGACCAGGTGGATTTTGGTGGGCGATAAGCCATGCCCGCAGTCGGCTGCGTTCCGGCAGGCGAATAGAATTTTCTGCCAGAATCCGCTTCCGGCCTGTCCTCACAACTCTGTGCACGTCCAGCCTGAAACGCTAGTCTCTCATACTTCTCCTGGAAATCTACACCAGCAAGCACATAATCACTTCCAAAATCACTTGTCCGCACATCACATAGCAAAGCACTGTTTGCCACTCCGCTGTCTCTATCGTGGTAGCTCATTCCGTTGACGACCATGCCTCCCTCCTGGGAAGATGCAGCGACTACATGACCGCCCGGGCACATGCAAAATGTATACACCCCTCGCCCAGCAGCAAGATTAGCGTTGGCAACGCCGTCATGGGCTACCGCACCAGCTTCACCTTTGCAGCGATAATTTATCTTGTATTCAGCTGGCGGAAGTCCCAGCTCGCCAGATGTTTTTCCATACTGAGCTATATCTATTAGATCCTGCGGATGCTCGATGCGGACGCCAATTGAGAATGGCTTTTGTTCCATAGCCACCGCCTCTTCGTTAAGCATGCGGAACGTATCTCGAGCGCTGTGGCCAACTGCAACAACAAGCACCTGGCAAGGAATGAACTCCTTTTTCTCAGTAGCCTGCACTCCAGATGCCATGTTATAGACGGTAATGCCCGCCAAACGTCTGCAATTCGCATCATCGCCAGCCAGCGTTGCATCACATGGTTCGTTCTGCCAATGCAGACCCTCCAGACGAGTTTCAAAGCGAACCTCACCGCCGAGGCTGATTATTTGCTGACGAATATTCTTTACGACAGTACGCAGCAAATCCGTTCCAATATGAGGCTTTTGCTTGTACAAAATATCATCAGGCGCCCCTGCCGCCACCATTTCCTCGAGAACTTTGCGAATTCTCACATCCTTGATACCGGTCGTCAGCTTCCCGTCACTGAAAGTCCCAGCACCACCCTCGCCAAACTGAACATTTGACTCAGGATTCAGCACACCAGTCTTCCAAAATTTTTCCACATCAATATGGCGTTGCTCCACGTCACGCCCGCGCTCAAGCACAATCGGCTTGTATCCAGCCTGCGCCAAAATCAGCCCGCAAAACAATCCCGCAGGACCCAGGCCAACAATCACAGGTCTGCTGCTCAATCTTGGAGCCGCTGACTGCGAGCCTGCATTGGACTGCGAGCCTGCATTGGACTGCGAGCCTGCATTGGACTGCGAGTCATCTGCGGCAAATCCGCTGCCCGGCGCAACCCCATGATAAGTCATATCCGGCGCAATCTCCAGCTTCAGTTTGCCACCCGACGGCAGCCTCAAATTTTTCTTTGGATTTTTTCTGGAAGCGACTTGAAAATCAACCGAATACACCCAGCACAAATGCTCTTTATCACGAGCATCGATAGACTCCTTTACAATTTTCCAGTCCTTAACAAAAACATCCTTCATGCCGATTTTCTTCAGAATCTTCTCTGGAATTTTCTCCTTAGATTCCCCTATCGGCAATTTTATCTGATGAATACGATACATATACTACCTCTCAACCATTCCATGGGCCGCCTTCAGCCCTGTCTGCCAAGCAAAATGCAAGTTCCAGCCACCGCACGGTCCGTCATAATTAAGCACTTCCCCCGCAAAATACAAGCCCCTCAAAATCTTCGACTCCATGGTTTTTTCATCAATCTCATCCATCACCACTCCGCCACGGGTAACCTGAGCATCATTCCAGCCTTTGGTACCGCTGACTGTGAAACGAAAATCTTTAAGAAGCTCAGCAACACGCTTCACATCGACTGGTGCTACGGCCTTCACCGGCGATTGCACTTCCGACGGTGCCGATGCAGACGTACTCGCAACAGCATTTGTCGCCAGTGCAGGCATCGCGGCACGGCGGAGCAGCTCAGCTGCCAGCTTTTTTCGCACTAATGTCTGAAGCATCTGCTGCTGCGGTTTGCTTGAAAGCAGCTGAACAAGCTGCTCACAGCTATATTCAGGCACAAGATCCATTCGCAGCTCATATTCTGCGAACGCTTCATTAAAAGGCTTAGTGCCATCTAATACAAGAAGCCTTGAAAGATTCATAATACAAATCCCTGAAATGCAATCCTTGTTAAATTGAATTTCTCCAGTTTCCTCTGCAACAAAAATTCCTTTGTGATACAAGCTGACCTTGGCCTTCGTTCGCACTCCGGCCAGCCCGCCCAGGTCTGCGTCCACGCAGACCGGCACCAGCGATGGTGCCAGCCGGGTCACGGAGTGACCCAGGCGGCGGGCGATACCATAGCCGTCCCCCGTTGTACCAAACGCACTATAAGATTTTCCTCCCATAGCTATTAGAAGCTTTTTGCAGGAAAACTGGAATTTCTTTTCCTTAGATTCGCCATCTATCAAAAATCCGCCACCCGATAAAAGTTCGACTTTCGTAATCTGAGTGTCAAGGAAAAAGTCCACACCCAAATGTTTTGCTGAGTCAGCAAGGAGCGCAGAAACTTCCCCTGCCTCTTCGCTGTATGGGTACATCCGCCCCGCCTCGTCAGTTCGCGTCAAAAGCCCCAGACAATGAAAAAAACTGTCCACTTCTTCTCGATCAGAGCAGGCTGCGTTGGACAAATTGCATCGCCCATTGCCTGTAGCGGACAGTTTCTTGCCCGGAACCTCCTTTTTTTCGATCAGCGCTACCTTGGGAGCCAAGTCTCCGCAGGAAGATTTTGACAAAATGCCAATTTCAACGGCTGCTGCAAGCCCAGCGGCACCGCCCCCTGCGATCACCAGATCGAACTGGTGTGTTTCCGGTATTTGTTTCATTTTTAATTATCCTTCCATATTGTTGCCATTTTCAGGCTTTTCGGTTTCAGACTGACCTGCTTCAGCCTGATTATTTCCAGCTTGTTCCGCAGCCGCCTGATCTGTCGCAGGCTGGTCTGTTCCTGGCTTCGGTGCCAAAGCCTTGTCCAGCTCTTCTGCAGGCGTTTCACGGATTACTCGCAGCTCAGCACGAGTCTCCTTCGCAAACTTAATCGCTTCCTTCGCCGCAAGATGTGCTTCTTCAGCCTTCGCCGCCGCTTCTTCCATTTTTTCTTCCTTAGTCTTCAGGAAGTCAGGCTTCAAAATCTTAATTGTCGCACCTACATTGGCAATATTCAAGCCGCCTGTAATCATATAGATTCCCACCAGCGTCACCGTCGAAAAATCGAACAGCTCCTGGTCGAAGAATGCGTACAGACCGAAAATAATATTAACCAGTCCAATCAGCAACATTCCGTAGAAGCCATCGCCTCTTACATCAATTTTTTCCCAGGCATGGACGAAATTTCTAATACCTGAAAAAAGTATCCACAGCCCCAGCACCAGCGGTACTGCTGCTTCCGCAGACAGCTTATTCATCAAAATCAGCACACCTAACATGAATGTGCATGTTCCGTCTATCAGAATCCAGCTCTTTGTTTCTTCGTCACCACGGTAACTGTTATAGGACAGGCATTCTATCACACCTGCTACCGCAAATACCAGTCCCACGATGAAAGCCATCGACATAAATGTGAGGCCACCGTGCGCTACCAGAAAAATACCGGTGCCTGTGAACAGCAAACCTGTAAACATCGTAATTATTCTCATGGTAAGTCCTCCTTATCACAACTTTCATTATACTTTGAAACCCGCTTCAAGTCAAGAAAAGGCCGTTTCAATTCACAAAAAACACATATAGAATTGCTGTAAAATGGCTTGAAGACGCGGTTTCGGTGGAAAGCACGCCAACACTCACATTTTTATAGCCTCAGTCCCCAACATGTGCTACAATAATAAATAGGCATACGTATATTTTTCAGCAAAAGGAGGTGGACTTATGAGCCAGCGTGTAATACTGCACTGCGATATGAATAGTTTTTTCGCATCTGTGGAATTGCTTGAACGGCCTGATTTGAAAGATGTCCCAGTTGCCGTATGCGGAGATCCTGACAGCAGGCACGGAATAATATTAGCTAAAAATCAGCTTGCAAAAAATGCTGGCGTAGTCACTGCGGAAACCATTTGGCAGGCTCGAAAAAAATGCCCCGACCTGCACCTTCTTCCTTCGCACCACGAAAAGTATCGCATGTATTCTAAAAAAATCAATCAGATTTACCTTAGATATACAGATCTTGTTGAACCTTTCAGCATAGACGAGTCATGGCTTGATGTTACAGGCAGTCAGATGCTCTTTGGAAGTGGCGTGGAGATCGCCAATGAAATTCGAAATACAGTAAAGAAAGAAACCGGGCTGACCTTGTCGGCGGGAGTATCTTTCAATAAAATTTTTGCAAAGCTGGGCAGCGACTACAAAAAACCTGACGCGACCACTGAAATTACTTCCGAAAATTTCAAGGATATTCTTTGGCCTCTGCCTGTTGGCGACATGCTGTTTGTTGGTCGTTCCACCGCCGAAAAACTTCAGCAATCAGGCATAAAGACCATCGGAGACTTGGCGACAAGCGACCGCCGGCTATTAAATGCTTTGCTGGGAAAGCAGGGAAATACCCTGTGGATTTACGCAAATGGCTATGAGGATTCACCTGTGGCTCCATTCGGCCAGCGTGAGCCAGAAAAATCTGTGGGTAACGGCATGACTTTTCGCAGAAATCTTCTTTCAGAGGACGACATACGGACGGCTGTGACAGGGCTTTCGGACACAGTTGCAAGCAGGCTGAGGCAGTGTCACCGCAAAGCATTTGGTGTCAAGGTTGATATAAAGGATCCGGCTCTTGTCACCATCTCACGGCAGAAGCAGCTTTTCGTTGCCACTAATTTGGCTTCGGAGATTTCAAAGGCTGCCATGGAACTGATTCATGAAAGCTGGCGGGAAGGTGCGCCCATTAGAATGATTACAATTACGGGGATAAATCTTTGCGATGAGACGGCTGATGAACAGCTCAGTTTTTTTGCTTCGGAAAACAAGCAGCACGAGCAGGGTGAGAAAATTGAGCGGACTATGGACGATATACGAAGCAAGTTTGGCAACGCTGCAATTTCATTTGGTGGTGTGCTTGGAAACGATATCGGTATCGCTGACCCCGGCAGCGGCCGAGTGCGAACCCAGGCGACATCGACCAGCGGCCGAGTCTCTGATCCGAAGAATCGCAAATAAAATACCGCCAGAACCCACTAAATCGCCTTTTACAGCGGGTTTTGGCGGCAAATTAACCATTTAGTCGGCTAATCGACCAGACAGCCGTCCATCTAATTATTTTCCAAAAATTCGTCCACAATCGGGGTGATATACTTCTTATCTACATAATCAGCCCCCTCTGACATATCCTTATACAGCTGCTTCTGCGCATCTGTGCCAGTATATCTGTTGCCCTCAAGCATACGAAGGCAAACCTTCATGATACCCTTATCCAAACCCTTTACCTGCTCTGGGTGATAAGCGCCCTTGCAATAGTAAATCGTCAGACCCTTCAGTTCAGGCTTATCCAGATTGATATCACGAACCTGCATGCGATTATCCTTGTCATCTACGCTCAGCCCTACAGCAAAAATCACAATCTTCTTATCCTTTATATCCTTCCAATTCTTCTTAATCAGTTCCAGCCCCTTGATACCGCCAGCCTGCAGACCACCACCGAAAATGATGTTATCGTACTGGGAAAAAGATTTTGCCTTGAAATCCTCGGCACGAACCAGGTCGCATTTAAGTTCTTCAGCGATCCAACGCGCGTACTGCTCCGTAGAACCATATTTGCTCTTGTAAATTACAACTGTTTTTTCCACAGTTTCGCCCCCCTCTACTTTCCAAGCACAGAAATCAATGAATACATTTTCTCGTCGAACTGGCGTGGCATAGCCAGCGCATCGTCTAAGTCGTAGCAAACCACCTCTTCATTGGTAATCCCAATAGCCTTGCTCGAAGAATCCTCCCAAAGCAGCTCTACAGCCTTTGCCGCCGTCACCGTAGCCAGCGTTCTGTCACGAAGGGTAGGACTGCCGCCTCTTTGCAGATAGCCCAGTACAACCTTTCTCGCTTCCTTGCCTGTCATGGACTCGATTGTGCGAGCCAGCTCACCGCTGCTGATTTCCACGCCCTCGGCCTTTATGATAATACTGTGCAGCTTACCACGGTTGCCTCCTTCAATTATATGTCTGCAAATTTCATTTATATTCACAGGCATTTCCGGCACCAAAACAGCCTCAGCCCCGCCTGCCAGCCCTGCGTAAAGGGCTATATCTCCGCAGTGTCTTCCCATTACCTCAATCACAGTCGTTCTGTCATGCGCAGATGATGTGTCTCTCAGCTTGGAAATTGCATCTAAAACCGTATTCACCGCTGTATCGAAACCGATGGTATAATCCGTATAATTCAAGTCATTATCGATAGTTCCAGGCAGGCACATCACAGTAATTCCACGGGCTGCAAGCTCCCTTGCCCCGCGCATGGAACCGTCACCGCCGATTACAACCAGACCTTCAATCCCAAACAATTTCAGCATTTCAACAGCACGAGCCTGTCCTTCTTCAGTCTTGAAACGCTCACTTCTGGCTGTCTTCAGCACTGTTCCTCCACGGTGCAAAATATCTCCCACCGAGTTTCTGTTCATCTGCCGAATTTCTCCATCCAGCAGGCCTTCGTATCCGCGATAAATTCCGTATACTTCCATGCCCTTATCAATGCCGCAGCGCACTGCCGCTCGAATCGCAGCATTCATTCCCGGGGAATCTCCCCCACTTGTCAAAACAGCTATCTTCTTCATCTATATCCCTCTTCTCATATTTTGCAGCTATAACTTCACATTTTCCAGGCCCAAAATTGCCGCAAGCTGCACTCTTAAATTTTCATCTGCCTTAGTCCAAAGCGCCTGATCTGTACGCAAAGTCTTCCCTTCCGGAAGGTAAATCAGCACCTGTGCCTTCCCTGGATGTCTCATCAGTACGCTCTTAACCTGAGCCAGCGTAATGTCTCTGTCCATCTCTGCAGTCAGTTTCACCTTCACCATGCCTTCAGGCTGAGCTGAAGCTGCCGGACTCGCCACACGCCCTGCACCATTAGAATATGTCGGGCTCGCAGATTTTGCGGTGCGCTGACGGAAGCCCTTCTCTAACGCCTCTTCCAGCGTCAAAATCTCATCTGCCAGCACTTTCGGTGCTTCTTCTTCCTTGAAATTCAGTGTGCCTTTCACCGCCACCACCTTGTCCACCTCGATGGAAGATGCGCAGCGCTCGTACACGTTAGGAAAAACTACCACTTCTGTAACACCATACAAGTCCTCAAGCTGCAGAAAAGCCATCATCTTGCTGTTCTTCGTAATCAGCGTCTTTTTCGAATCGATCATGCCCGCCATAATAACCGACATGCCGTCCTGAATCTTATCGCCATGGGAAACTTGGGAAACTGCTCCCCCGTCTCGAATGCTCTCTGCGTTTTCCGCATTTTCCGCCGCATGGTGCAGCTGATCAGACGTAACGCTCACAATCCGCTTCATGTCATCTGCATAATCATTTAGCGGATGATCTGTTACATAAATTCCTAGCATTTCTTTTTCCAGCGCCAATTTCACGTCTTTGCTGAATTCTGCCACATCTGGAAGGCGCATGTCTAAACCGCTGCCCTTCATCTCATCGCTGGCAATCTGGAAAAGGGAAATCTGACCCTCGATGTTCTTCTTCGATGTGTTCTGCGCTGACTCTATCATCGTCTCAAAACATGCCATGTGCGCAGCTCTGTTTCCCTCAAGGCAGTCGGTGGCTCCGGCTTTTATCAAGCTTTCCACAGCCTTTTTATTCACCTGAGAAATTTCCAAGTTACCTATAAACTGACCCAGGGTTTCAGGTAGTCCCTTTTCAGTTCTCGCCTGAATTATGGCATCTATGGCACCTTCGCCCACATTCTTCACGCCCAAAAGCCCGAATCTTATCTTTCCGTCAACCACGCTGAATTTCTTCTGCGATTCATTTATGGACGGCGGCAAAACAGCTATGCCCATCTCGGCGCAGTTTCGAATATATTTTGCTATGGAATCGGCGTCGCCCATAACGCTTGTCATCAGTGCTGCCATAAATTCCACAGGATAATATGCCTTTAGATATCCTGTTTCGTATGCAACCACTGCATAAGCCGCCGCATGGGATTTGTTGAACGCATATTCTGCGAAGCTGACCATGTCAGCAAAAATCGCTTCCCCAGCTTCTTCAGGAATTCCTTTTCTCACGCAGCCTTCGATTTCCACGCTTCCATCTTCAGCCATCTTTCCGTGGATAAAGTATTCCTTTTCTTCAAGCATGACATCCATCTTTTTCTTAGACATAGCTCGGCGCACCAGGTCGGAACGGCCGTAGCTGTAGCCACCCAGATCACGAACGATTTGCATTACCTGTTCCTGGTAAACTAAGCACCCGTATGTTACATCTAAAATCGGTGCCAGCGCCGGGTCTACATACTTGATTCCTGCCGGATTCTTCTTGTTTTCGATATATTTTGGTATAGAGTCCATTGGGCCTGGGCGGTAAAGCGAAATTCCCGCCACCACATCTTCGAAACATGTCGGCTTCAGATTTTTCATAAACTGGGTCATACCTGAACTTTCAAGCTGGAACACGCCACAGGTGTTGCCTGAGGAAATCATCTCGTACACCTTCGGATCGTCGTAACCCATCTTCGCAAAATCTATGCTTACTCCATGGTTTTTCTCTATCATTTCCAGCGCATCTCGAATTACTGTGAGTGTTCGAAGTCCCAAAAAGTCCATCTTCAGCAGTCCCAGTTCCTCAATAGTCGTCATGGTAAACTGGGTCGAAATGCCCTTGTCAGAGCTGTAAAGAGGAACATACTCATCTACAGGTGCTTTGGAAATAACTACGCCGGCTGCATGGGTGGAAGCATTTCTCGGCATGCCTTCCAGCGCTCTTGCCATGTCCAGCACCTGCCTTACCATCTCCTCTTTTTCGTATCTTTCCAAAAGCTCTGGATTAGTTTCCAAAGCTTTGTCGATGGTCATATGCAGGTCGAACGGAATCGCCTTAGCAATAGCATCTGTGTCCGCATAGCTCACCATAAGCGCTCGTCCCACATCTCGAACTGCCGCCTTAGCCTTCATGGTACCGAAGGTTATAATCTGCGAAACTCTGTCTTCACCGTACTTGCGCTTAACATAGTCTATAACTTCCTGTCTGCGTTCGTAGCAAAAATCTATATCTATATCCGGCATGCTCACTCGTTCCGGATTAAGGAATCTCTCAAAAATCAAGTTATACCTGATAGGGTCGATATCCGTTATCTTCAAGCAGTAGGCAACCAGTGACCCTGCCGCAGACCCTCTTCCCGGGCCAACCATAATCTTATTCTGCTTTGCATAGTTAATGAAATCCCATACAATCAGAAAGTATTCCACGTATCCCATGGAAACGATCGTACCCAATTCATAGTTAAGTCTCTCTACAAGCTCTGCATGTGGCTCCGCGCCATACCGCTCCGCCAGCCCCTCATGGCAAAGCTTCCTTAAATATTCTTCGTTTTCCATCCCATCTGGTGCCTTGAATTCTGGCAGATGGTATTCGCCAAACTTAAATTCCACATTACACTGCTGTGCAATAACCTGAGTGTTGGAAATCGCCTCTGGCACTCTTGCAAACAGCTTGCGCATCTCATCTTCGCTCTTGAGGTAGAACTGGTCATTTGGAAAACGCATACGATTCGGATCGTCGATGGTTGTCGCCGTCTGGATTGCCAGCAAAACATCGTGTGCCTCCGCATCTTCTCGTCTCACATAATGAACGTCATTGGTTGCAACAAGCGGCAAATCCAATTCCTCTGCCAGTCTGAGCATATCAGGAAAAATGTTTTGTTCCTCCTCCAAGCCTTGATCCTGCAGCTCTAAATAGAAGTTTCCCTCCCCAAAAATCTCAGCCAGTGCCTTCGCCTCTGCCTTAGCACCTTCATAGTCACGGTTCATCAGCCTGTACTGTATCTCCCCTGCAAGGCAGGCTGACAAGCAAATCAGTCCTTCGCTGTGCTCCCTCAAAACCTCTTTATCTATTCTCGGTTTATAATAGTAGCCTTTCGTGAAGCCTAAGGATACTATCTTAATCAGATTCTTGTACCCTTGCTCATTTTTTGCCAGCAAAATCAGATGTCCCTGGTGCTTATCCTTGTCGACTTCTTTATCTATCATCCGTCGCTTGGCTGTATAAACTTCGCATCCAATAATAGGCTTTATCCCCTGTTTCTTGCATTCTTTATAAAAATCTATAACGCCAAACATGACACCGTGGTCTGTAATCGCCACGCTGTCCATGCCTAACTCTTTCACTCGCTTAACAAGCTGCTTGATTCTGGCAGCACCGTCCAGCAAGCTGTATTCCGTATGCACATGCAAATGTGTAAATGCCATACTCCCCTCCCGGATTATCTATCGTCACTTTCTTCTATCTTCTATAATCTATATATTTTATCACAATTCCGAACACTGTGCCATACTTCTTCTATATTTTTCGAATGTGAATCAGCGTAGAAGCGGCAGCGCATATAAATAAAGACTCCGTGTGAATGCGCCAGCGCATTTGCACGGAGTCTA
>CAZLJV010000044.1:0-11663 GCA_964559965.1 uncultured Oscillospiraceae bacterium
AGGGGGTGATCGTATTGGCTGATGGGGGCTCTGATCCGATAGTAGCAAACAATCTGACCAATGGAGTTGCTACGCTGTATCAGATTCCTGTTTCAAGTGTAATTGTCTTCGCTAAGACGGAAGGCATAAATCAAGGGGAATGATTAAGGGGGATTAAAATTGGAAACTAAGAAAAAGAAATTTACTTACAAAGATATTTTGTATAGGGGAAAGCGTGTGACAGCGCTTGCATTAGTGGTTATGTTTGGGGCTGGACTTGCGCTTACATCTGGAGGGCAGAATGAGATACCTGTTCACGATGGCGATGTTTTAGTTGACAGTTTGCAGATTTCGGAGGAAACGGAGAAGGCTGCTGCAAATGGTGGAAGTTTCGAGGAGCGAAGGGCTGCCCTTGAGTTAGAACGCAACAAACTTATATCTACGCTGGATTCTACCATAAATAACAGCAGCAACGAAGACGAGATTTCGGCCGCATCGGCAGAAAAGGAACGAATTCTGAACAACATGGAAGACGAGCTTGCTATCGAAAGTCTGATTGAGTCTAAGAATCTTCCGGCATCATTTGTACTAATTACGGAGAGCAGCGTAAATGTTACTGTGGATAAGCAGGAGCTGGACACTAATACCGTGGCAAAGATCTGCGATATAGCCATGCGTGAAACTGGAAAAACTGCTGATAAGATTATCGTGCAAAGCATGTACTAATATCTGCACATGGCGAATAATCATTGAATCTGTGTTTGAATTCTGTTATAATAAGACTGAGATTATAGGCTCGAGGTGAAAAAGTATGGCAGTTTTAAACAATGATAAACAAGCAGAGAAAGTTTCCGAAGAAATAGTCAGTGTAATTGCGGCCAGAACTGCACTTCGGGTGCCCGGGGTCAGCAAGTTAAGTGAGGAATTCGCTGATAATATTACGAAGCGGATTTTGGGAAAAGACAATATTGCCCGGGGAATAGGACTTTCTAAAGATGACGAGGGACTTTGCATCGATATCTACTTAAATGTGGAGTTCGGTACCAGAATTCCTGATCTCGCTTGGGAGGTTCAGAACGCAGTAAAAGAGGCGATTGAAACGGTGACAGAACAGCATGTCCATGTGGTAAACATCCATGTGGAGGGCGTGAATTTACCTAAACCAGCGTCTCAGGAAGGTTAAACGAAGGATAGGACATGAAAAGAAAAGAAGCAAGAGAATTCATCATGCAGTGTGCGTTCCAGATGGAAATGCAGCATGATTTTGAGACTCCAGACATCGAAAAATATCTTTCTCGTACAGAATTGGGAGATCAGAGAACATATGCAGAAAAGGTTCTCACTTCGATTGCACGGAACATAGAACGAATCGATAATATTATTGACAATTGCAGCGTAGGTTGGCCGCATTGGAGAATGGCTAAGGTGGATCTTGCGATTACTCGTGTAGCAGTTGCAGAAATGTTATATTGTGAAGATTTACCTAAGGCGGTTTCTATCAATGAAGCTGTAAATCTGGCTAAGATTTATGGAACTGACCAGTCTCCTAAATTTGTAAACGGAATTCTGGGTAAGGTTGAAATTGAATGAACAGAAAATTATCCTTGGGGATAGACACAAGCAATTATAAGACTTCTGTAGCTGTTGTCGATGCAGATGGTAATATTCTATTTAATCATCAACAGCTGCTGAAGGTTAAGGAAGGTGAGAGAGGGCTTAGACAGTCAGAAGCTCTCTTTCAGCATGTGCAGAATCTTCCGCCGGTTTTAGAAGCTGCTTTAAGTGAAGACCGCATAAGAGAGAATATAGGCATCGTTTCCGTTTCAACCAGGCCGCGGCCTGTGGACGGATCTTATATGCCTGTATTTACTGCCGGACATGGATATGCGCGAAGTATTGCTGCAGCGCTCAATGTTCCATTGCACTTGGTATCTCATCAGGAAGGACATATTCAGGCAATTCGTTTTTATAGCGAACTCAAGGATACTAATCCGCTGATATGTTTCCATTTTTCCGGCGGTACTACAGAGGCTGTTTTAGTCAACGGAAACAATATGGAGATTGTGGGTGGATCTAAGGATTTAGCATATGGGCAGGTTCTTGACAGAATCGGTGTCGCTCTGGGAATGGCTTTTCCTGCTGGTGCTCAGATGGACGAAATAGCCATGAATGCACCTAAAAGAAAGAAAAAGCAGCCATCTATCTTTACTAAAATAAAGGTAAATGATGGTTATGTTAATCTTTCCGGCTTAGAAACTCAGGGGCAGAGGTTGCTTTTGGATAATCCTAAGGAGCTGCTGATTTCAGACTTATTCGATACCATGTCAAGCTCAGTATGTGATATGACTAAGCAGCTTTCTGAAAAATATAAGATTGATAACTTTATTTATGCAGGAGGTGTTTCCTGCAGTCAAACAATGCGCCGCTACTTAGAGGAGCATCTTGATAAAAGGCTTCACATTGCATTTGGTAGAAGCGAGCTTTCGTCTGATAATGCAGTCGGTGTAGCACTACTTGGAGGAGAAGAATTATGGCATTAAGACCCGTGTCGGTCACACAACTGAATGAATATATCAGCCGTGTGCTGCAGACGGATCCGCTGCTGGGTAATATCTCTGTTACTGGTGAGATTTCCAATCTGAAATATCACAGCACAGGGCATGTTTACTTTTCCTTAGTCGATGAAGGCAGCAAGATTAATTGTTTCCTTCCATCGTCATATGCTGCTAAATTACAGTGGCAGTTAGGCGACGGTATGGAAATCGTCGTACAAGGTTATATTAATGTATTTAAGAAGGGCGGTACATATACGCTTTTCGTCAGATCGATTCAAGTTTCAGGTGAAGGTAATTTAGCTCAGGCTTTTCAGCTTCTGAAAGATAAGCTGAACCGTGAAGGCTTGTTCGATACTGCTCATAAAAAAACAATACCCACATATCCTAAAAAACTGGGTATTGTCACATCGGAAACTGGTGCTGCTGCTTATGATATACTTAAGATTATAAAGAGCAGAACTAAAATGGTTGATGTGGAAATTTTCCCGGTGCTTGTCCAGGGAGATGCGGCAGCAGGGGATATCGCCGGTATGATTGATTATATAAATCAGACTCGAGATGATATAGATGTCTTAATCGTGGGACGCGGCGGCGGCTCCATGGAAGATTTATGGGCATTCAACGAAGAGATTGTCGCTCGAGCTATATATAACAGCAAGATTCCAATTATCTCTGCTGTTGGCCATGAAATCGATTTTACTATAGCAGATTTCGTAGCCGACAAGCGTGCTGAAACACCTACGGCAGCAGCGGAAATGGCTGTTCCGGAAGATGTGAAGCTGCGTGAAAAGATAGATATGTATCGTGATGGCTTGCTTTTGAATTTGAAAAATAAAGTGAGCTACGAGAAACTCTCGGTACAGCAGCAGCGCCAGACTATGGAGATTTTGCTCAGAAAAAGATTAGATGAGGAAAAACACAGACTGGAAAAAGCACGGCTTATACTGGAAGAAAACAGTCCAGTGAAGATTTTAGAAAAGGGCTATTCCGTTTTAGAAACGATGGATGGACATACGGTGACTTCTATTGCGCAGCTTGAGAAAGATGGACGGTTTGTTGTCCGCATGCGTGATGGTGTCGCACAGTTTACAATTGGCGAAATCTGGAAGGATGGTGATGAGAATGACCTTTGAAGAGTCTTTGAAGAGACTGGAGGAATTGTCGGATAAGATGAAAAGCAGTGCAACTACTCTTGAAGAAGCGATTGCATGCTATGAAGAAGGTATTCGGTGCTACGAGACTTGCAGCGAAATGTTAGACTCAGCGGAACAGAAGATAGAAGTTTTTTCGAGGTAGATGAGATGGACAGAAGTTTTGACGAATATAAAAAGATAGTAGATGAACACCTTTTAGATTTCCTTCCAAATGTGGACGAAAAGAGCATTTCTCTGTATGATGCTATGAAGTACAGCCTGACGGCAGGAGGCAAGCGTCTCAGACCTGTTTTGCTTTTGGCGGCTTGTGAGTTTGCAGGCGGTGATATTTATGAGGCTCTGCCTTACGCTTGTGCGGTGGAATATATTCATACATATTCTTTGATTCACGATGACCTGCCTGCTATGGACAATGACGATCTGCGCCGCGGACTTCCTACAAATCATAAGGTTTATGGCGAGGCATTGGCTATTTTAGCAGGTGACGGGCTGCTTAACTCAGCATTCGAAGCGATTAACAAGGATATGATGCTCTATTTCGACTCTCCTGATAAGATGGTTAAGCGCATTAAGGCATCTTATGAGATTTCCAAGGGAGCTGGTGTGCGTGGCATGGTCGCTGGTCAGGTTTCTGATATTGAAGGAGAAAACAATCAGTATTCTAACGAAATGTTGGAATACATTCATATAAATAAGACAGGGGCGCTTATGAAGGCTGCTGTTCGCGCTGGTTTGTTCTTAGGAAAGCCAGACAGTGCTATGTTGGAAAATCTGGAAAGATATGCGGACAATTTAGGTCTGGCATTCCAGATTGCTGATGATATTTTAGATGTAGTAGGTAATCCTCAGGAATTAGGTAAGGCTACAGGTTCTGACGAAAAGAAAAATAAGAATACATATACATCTATTAACGGATTGGAGGCATCTATAAAACGTCTTGATGAATTGACAGAAAATGCAGTAGATGCAATTGCTCCATATTATGATAATGCGGAATTTTTCCGCAACTTGGTGCTGGATTTGGCTAAACGTACTAAATAATTTACTAAATAAGCACAGTTGATATCTGTAAAAGGGATTGAAAATTATGAAAAAATTGACGGATTACAATTTTCCTGAAGATTTGAAGGACATGTCAGTTCACGATATGGACATGCTTGCCGTCTCCATTAGAGATTTTCTTATCGATAAGGTTTCTGTAACTGGAGGCCATGTGGCATCTAACTTAGGTGTTGTGGAGCTTACGCTGGCACTCCATCGCGTGTTTAACAGTCCTAAGGACAAGTTTATATGGGATGTGGGGCATCAATCTTATGTTCATAAGATTTTGACGGGCAGAGCTGATCAATTTGACAGCCTTCGCCAGTTCCAGGGCATGAGCGGTTTCCCGAAGGCACACGAAAGCCAACATGATGCCTATGATACTGGTCACAGCAGCGTATCAATCTCTGTGGCGGCCGGTATGGCAGCTGCCCGAGACTTAAAAGGTGAAGACAATGAAGTAATCGCCATAATCGGTGATGGCTCGCTGACTGGTGGTTTAGCTTATGAGGGCTTAAACAATATCGGTGAAACCAGATCCAAGGTTATAGTCATACTTAATGACAATGGAATGTCCATTTCACCAAACATAGGAAGTGTATCACAGTATTTAGGACGACTTCGCACATCGAAGGGTTATCTGGATACGAAAAAATTTATAAAAGAGCATGTCGCTACTATTCCAAATGTAGGAACTTCCATTGCGAAAGGGCTTGCCACATTTAAGAATGATGTGAAATATTCCATGATGGATCACACTCACGGCGGGACTTTCTTCGAAGAATTGGGATTTACCTACTTTGGCCCTGTAGATGGACATAATATTGAAGATTTAATCGATGTGTTTCAGCGTGCGAAAGGTCTCAACGAACCTGTTCTTATCCATGTGATGACGAAAAAGGGTAAGGGATATCGCAATGCGGAAAACAACCCAGGCAAATTCCACGGAATCGGGCCTTTCGATAAGACTACAGGGGCCGTGCTGCAGAAAAGCGACAATCCATCCTGGTCTAAACTTATGGGGAACTTCGCTTGCCAAATGGCTGAGCAGGACGATTCCATCGTGGCTATTACAGCTGCCATGGGAGATGCAACCGGCTTAGGGCCTTTCGCTGAGAAATTCCCTGACAGATTTTTCGATGTTGGTATTGCAGAAGAACATGCCGTAACATTTGCTGCGGGCCTTGCAAAATCCGGAATGCGACCACTTGTGGCCATCTATTCTTCTTTCTTGCAGCGTGCCTACGATCAGCTGATTGAAGACATCTGCCTGCAAAATCTGCCTGTAGTATTCTTAGTGGATCGTGCAGGTTGTGTCGGTGCTGACGGTGAAACACATCATGGAGTGTTCGACTTGTCATATCTCAGCCAGATTCCGGGAATGACTGTTCTGACTCCGTCCAACGGAAATCAGCTTCAGGCAATGATGGAATATGCTGTAAAGTTGGGCAAGCCATGTGCCATCCGTTATCCAAGGGGAAACACAGTTTACGATAGCGAGATTATGTCAACCTACGTTGGTGATAACCTGCGTCTCGAAACTGCTGGATCCATTGATATATGGGCAGTTGGAGCTATGCAGGACTGCGGACAAAAGGTTTATGAAATCTTAAAAGACGAAGGCTTAGACGTAGGTCTTGTAGATGTAACTAAAGTTAAGCCTCTCGACTTATCGGCAGTAGGAGATTCTACTCGTTTAATCATTACCATTGAAGATAATGTATTGGAAGGCGGATTTGGACAGCGCATGGCATATGCTATGGCATCGAAGAAGCTGCCTGAAAAAGCAGATCGTCCTCAAGTTTTAAGTTTTGGCTGGCCTGATCAGTTTGTTGAACACGGTTCGGTTAAAGAACTTCAGGACAAGTACGGTCTCACTCCAGAAAAAATAGCAGAAAGGATTCGTGAGGAAATTGAAGGAAAGACTCGACGTTTTACTCGTAAAAAAGGGTTTTTATCAATCCCGTGAGCGCGCTAAGGCATCAATCATGGCTGGAATAGTCTATGTAGATGGCCAGAAAAGCGATAAAGCGGGCAATATGATAGATGAAAATGCAGAGATTACTGTAAAAGAAAATATCTGCCCTTATGTAAGCCGTGGTGGACTGAAGCTGGAAAAAGCCATGAAATTATGGGACTTCCCGCTGGACGATACGGTTTGCATGGACATCGGAGCTTCCACAGGCGGTTTTACCGACTGTATGCTCCAAAAAGGTGCAAGAAAAGTTTATGCTGTCGATGTAGGTTATGGTCAGCTTGATTACAAGCTGCGAATCGATGAGCGTGTTGTAAATATGGAAAAATGCAACATTCGCTATGTAGAGCCAAAGGACATTCCTGATCCTATCGACTTTATAAGTATAGATGTATCATTTATATCTCTGAAACTTGTTCTTCCAGTAGCTTCTAAACTGCTTACTGAAAATGGACATTTGGTTTGCTTAGTTAAACCTCAGTTTGAAGCAGGCAGAGAGCAAGTTGGTAAAAAGGGTATAGTTCGTGATAGAAATGTTCATCGCGAAGTTATAGAAAATGTAGCAGGATATGCTCTTGACAGCGGCCTTTATCCTGTAGGATTGACCTTCTCACCGGTAACAGGTGCTAAGGGCAATATCGAATATCTGATGCACTTATCCAAGTGCGCACCAGAAGGTTTCACACAGGAGGAAGCACAGCAGATGCTTTCGGAAGAAACCATACTTAAAATCGTCAATGACTCCCATGCGGAGCTTGAATAAATGTTAATTCTATCAGGGAAGTGCTGCATCCGGTGGCACGACCCTAAAGATGAAAATTTTTTTGTTGTAAGGAGAAAAAGACATGAAATTATCTCAGAAAATTCAGGAAATGCAGTTATCCCCAATCAGAAAGTTCGTTCCTTATGCTGACGCAGCAGTTGCTGCTGGCAAGAAGGTTTACAGACTGAACTTAGGTCAGCCTGACATTAAGACACCTAAGGCATTCTTCGACGTTGTTAAGAATTTCGACAGCGAAGTACTGGCATATGGTAACTCTCAGGGTGAAGCTGGTCTGCTGGATGCACTGGTTGGCTACTACAAGAGAATCGGTCTGGATTTTGAAAAGAAGGACCTGCTGGTAACTAACGGTGGTTCCGAAGCTATCAACATGCTGATGACTGCTATCCTGAACAATGATGACGAAGTCATCATGGCAGAACCATTCTATACTAACTACAAGACTTTCGTTGGTCAGGCTGGTGGTAAGATGGTTGCAATCCCTACAACTGCAGAAGATGGATATCAGTATGCAGTAAGAGAAAAGATCGAAGGCGTTATTACAGATAAGACTAAGGCTATCTGCATCATCAACCCTGGTAACCCTACTGGTAAGGTTCTGACTCAGGAAGAAATGAAGCTGATCGTAGACATCTGTCTGGAACACGACCTGTGGCTGATTGCTGACGAAGTATACAGAGAATTTACTTATGATGGCAAGGAAATGGCTACTTTCGGTGCATTCAAGGAAGCTGAACAGAATGTAATCATCGTTGACTCCGTATCCAAGAGATTCTCTGCATGCGGCGCTAGAATTGGTTCCATCGCTTCTAAGAATGAAGAACTGATGTCCAACCTGATGAAGCTGTGCCAGGCAAGACTGTGCTGTCCAACTCTGGACATGATGGGTGCTGCTGCACTGTACAATCTGGATCCATCCTACTTCGACGATATCAAGAAGGAATACGAATACAGAAGAAACGTATCCGTAGAAGCTCTGAAGGAAATCGAAGGCATCAAGTTTGGTGTACCAGAAGGTGCATTCTACATCACTGCTCAGCTGCCAGTTGACGACGCTGAAAAGTTCCTGATCTTCCTGCTGACTGAGTTCGACGTAAACGGCGAAACCGTTATGTTCGCACCTGCTGGCGGATTCTTCAGCACTCCAGGCGTAGGTAAGTCCGACATGAGAATCGCTTATGTTCTCAACGCAGACGACATGAGAGCTGGTATCAACATCATCAAGGAAGGTATCAAGGCTTACAACGCAAGATAGTTTTCATTTTTATAGCCAGTCTTAAATTTAAGACTGCGCAAAATCACCCGGTTTCTGCATTTTCTGTTTAGTCCGCAGGATTTGCAGTGCCGGGTTGATTCAAATCAAGGAAATCGAATTAGATAGTTAAGACTAAAATAAGAAAAGGAAGGGCAAGTATGAAGTTATCGCCAATGATGCAACAATATCTAGATATAAAGGAGGAATACAAGGATTGTATCCTGTTTTTCCGCCTTGGTGACTTCTACGAAATGTTCTTCGAAGATGCGAAGACTACTTCGCGTGAATTAGAATTAACATTAACCGGAAAAAACTGTGGACTGGAAGAAAGGGCTCCCATGTGCGGAGTCCCTTTCCATTCCGCGGAAGGTTACATAGCTAGACTTGTTGAAAAAGGATACAAGGTTGCAATCTGTGAACAGGTTGAAGATCCTAAAGCTGCTAAAGGAATCGTAAAGCGTGAAGTAATTAAAATTGTAACGCCAGGTACGATTACATCACAGTCTCAGCTCAATGAAAAAGAAAACAACTACTTAGCTGCCGTGCACATGGACGCAGAAGGGCTTTCTGTAGCTTACTGCGATGTCAGCACTGGCGAGCTTTATGTGACAGAATATAGAGGGGAGGATTTCTACGAAACCCTCCTTAATGAATTAGTTAAAGTTAAGGCGAAAGAGATTATCATCTGCCAGAGTTTTTCTGAGAAGTATGATGTAGATGAGATTCGTCTCATTACCGAGGCGTTCATCAATGTGCAAAGTGATGCTTATTTCTCGCAGCGAGCATGTGAAGATGCGATCAAGGCACAATTTAAGTCTATTTCCCTTACAGGATTAGGGCTTGATTTCAGACCTTATGCGGTTATTTCCCTTGGAGTTCTTCTTTCATATTTGTGGGAAACACAGAAACAGTCCTTAAAACATATTACAAACTTAAATTATTACGAGATTGGCGGACATATGACCTTAGACAAGGCTACTCTGCGCAATCTTGAAATTACAGAAACTCTTTATGAACGCAAGGTTCAAGGCTCTCTGCTGGGTGTTTTAGATAAAACGCATACAGCAATGGGAAGCCGAAAGATGAAGCAATGGCTTAGAGAGCCGCTGAATCAGGTCGACGAAATCAATCAGAGATTAGACGGTGTGGAAGCACTTTGTAATAATCCTTTGCTCCGAAATAATCTGAAAGAGGCTTTGAAGGAGATTTATGACTTCGAGCGTCTCACAGGTCGTATAGCTTGCGGCAGTGCAAACGGAAAAGACCTGATTGCACTTAGAAATTCCATCGCAGTGCTGCCGGAGATTAAAGATGTATTGCAGGAGTTAGAGCTGGATGCGGAGATTTTGCGGGAAATGAACGGTGAAATCGATCCACTGACAAAGGTTCATGAGCTCATTGAGTCAGCCATCGTTGAAGATCCTCCGTTTCTCATTCGTGAGGGCGGACTTATTAAGCCTGGATTCAGCGAAGAACTGGATAATTTGAAGTTTTCTATAAAAGATGGCAAGCATTGGATTGCAAATTTAGAAAATAGCGAGAGAGAGCGCACTGGAATCAGAAATCTGAAGGTTGGATATAATCGTGTATTCGGATATTATTTAGAAGTCACTAAATCTTTCTATGATATGATTCCTGAAGATTACATCCGCAAGCAGACGTTGACTAATGCTGAGCGTTTTATTACGCCTGAGCTGAAGGAAATGGAAAGTTTGGTACTGAATGCGGAAACTAAAATAAATCAGATGGAATACGATCTTTTCTGTTCCATTCGTGACAAAATCGAAGAATTCATCCTTCCTATTCAGAAGACATCCTCGGCTGTTTCCACACTGGACGTTCTTTGCTCCTTCGCTGAGGTCAGCGATCGTTTAGGTTATGTGAAGCCGGTTATCGATGATTCTTTTGAGTTGGAGATTGAAAAGGGCAGACATCCTGTAATCGAGCAGACTATTGCAGATGGACTCTTCGTATCTAATGATGTATTTCTGAACTCCGACGATACGAGTTTGCTTTTGATTACAGGTCCTAATATGGCCGGTAAGTCTACATATATGCGTCAGACGGCTTTGATCGTACTTATGGCGCAGGCTGGTTGCTTCGTTCCATGCGAGCGTGCCAGAATAGGCGTTTGCGACCGCATATTTACAAGAATAGGTGCATCGGATAACTTGGCTCAGGGGCAGTCCACGTTCTTCGTTGAGATGAGCGAATTGTCATATATCTTAAATTCTGCGAGAGACAGAAGTTTAGTAATCTTAGACGAAATCGGACGAGGAACAAGTACATATGACGGCTTATCCATCGCATGGGCGGCTGTAGAGTATCTTTGCAATGAAAAAACGCACATCAGAACTTTGTTTGCTACTCATTACCATGAGCTGACAGCTTTGGAATCTCAGATTCATGGGGTTCGCAACAGAAATGTAGATGTGGCTGAAGATGACGGTAATATCGTATTCCTGCACAAGATAATCGAAGGCTCAGCTAGCCGAAGCTATGGTATTCATGTAGCTAAGCTGGCGGGAGTTCCTGACAGCTTGCTTCACAGGGCAGAAGAAAAGCTCAATGAGCTTGAAAACGGCACGGTTTCATCGCAAAATATGCCAGCTGCTGTACCATCAGTTATGCCAGAACCAGTTCCAGTTGTGGCAGAATCGACTAAACCTAAGAAGGCTGCACTTGACGGGCAGATTTCACTCTTTGATTTTGCACCTATCATCTTAGTAGAACGCCTCCGCAGCATAGACCTTATGGAAACTACACCATCACAGGCGTTCAAAATATTAGAAGAATTGAAGGAGTCTTTAGATGATTAAAGTACTCGAAAAACAAATAGCAGATAAAATTGCTGCTGGAGAAGTCGTAGACAGACCGGTTTCCATAGTCAAGGAACTGGTTGAAAATGCCGTCGATGCAGGAG
>CAZLJV010000045.1:0-11585 GCA_964559965.1 uncultured Oscillospiraceae bacterium
CCTCACGGAATCCCATGTTGAGCATTTCATCTGCCTCGTCCAGAACAAGCATCTTCAAATCGTCAAATACCAATGTTCCTCTTCTCATGTGGTCCATGATTCGACCTGGAGTTCCCACCACAATGGATACCGGCCCTCTCAGTCTCTGAAACTGACGAACGATGTCCTGCCCGCCGTAAATGGCGGCCACACGCACCCACGGCATATATTTTGCCATAGTCTTAATCTCGCCAGCAGCCTGAATCGCCAGCTCTCTCGTCGGGCAAAGCACCAGCCCCTGAATTCCGTCGCAGCGGTTGTCAACTGCTTCAATCATTGGAATACCAAACGCAGCGGTCTTTCCAGTCCCAGTCTGCGCCTGCCCAATTATATCTCGGCCCTCCATCAGTGCAGGAATAGCCATTTCCTGGATCGGCGTCATATCCACGAAGCCCATCTCATCCAGGCTTCTCAAAATCTTCGGATCGACGTTCGATTCGTTATATTTCATATTCACCTCTTAATTCTTCCAGCTGGCTGATGAGCTTGTCAACTGTCACATATCTCTCATTCTTAAATGCCAGCATAATATCTTCTTCTAACTGCTGCTTCTTGCGGTCTGCTTCCAGATACTTCTGATCAAAATATTTATCATAAACCATCTTTCTGAAGTTGCGGGCACGCATGCGGCGAACTGTATTGTCCTCCACAAGCAGCACATAATCTGCACAATTAGCCACCAGATAAAAATCATGGCTGACCATGAGCACTGTGCCTTCATAAGCACCGATTGCACGCTCCAGAGCCATCTGCGCATAAATATCTAAATGGCTTGTCGGTTCGTCCAGCACGAGAAATTCAGCACCGGAACCTGCGACCATAGCCAGCTGAAGCAGATTTTGCTCCCCGCCGGAAAGTTTGCCAACCTGCTGATCCAGCACTTCCTCTGGCAGACAATACTTGTTCAAATACTGCCCAATCTGGCTTCTGGAGCCGAATCCGGCATTCTGCATTGCCTGATATACAGTCTGTTCCTGCTCGCCGCCTGCACCCTGAAGCTGAGACATGCACGCATACTTCGTATCCTCATCGATGTGGATTGCCTGATGATTTCCCCGCAAAATATCTCTTATCAGGGTTGTTTTTCCAGTCCCATTTGCGCCTACTATCGCCACTTTTTCGCCGGCCTTCACCTCGAAACTTACGTTTTGGAGCAGCTCCTGGTCGAACTCTACATTATAGTCTGTCACAGTGAGGACAGTTTTTTCAGGCGCAGCATCGCTGTGCACCTCTACCTGGGGCAGCACGATTTCCGGCTCACGAACCTCGATAAACGGAGCTTTAATTTGTCTTGCAACCAGTCTGTCGAGCTGTGACTGTTTCGCATTTACAGCGCTGCCAATCACAGGATTAACCATGTCGGAAGCACGCTTTCTGAGAATTGCAACCATCTCCTCGGTTCTGGCAATCTCCTCCTGCTCCTCGATGTTTTGCAGCTTCAGTTCCAGCTTTTCACGGAGCTGAGCGCAGCGATATTCCGTATAAGTTCCATCGAACTCCTGCAAATCCCCATTTTCCAAATGCAAAATCTTGTTAAAGCAGTGGTTCAGCAAATATCTGTTATGGGTAATAACCAGCATGGTTCCCTTATGAGCATTTATCAGCTTGCAAAGGCTGTTCAAATTTCCAAAATCAAGGAATACATCTGGCTCGTCAAGCACCAAAAGATTAGGTGCCAGCAACATTTCACGCACAATCTGCAAAATCTTGTACTCGCCACCGCTAATCTGGGACAGCTTGGTATCACGAAGGTCCGTCATTCCAGCCACATGAAGCTGCTTGAGCACATTGCTCTCATAGTGATCCCCGTCCATAGCTTCGTTCAGATCCAAAAGCTCCTGATATCTTGCAAACACTGCTTCCATGTCTTCTGCAGTCGCCATTTCCTCGCATACCGCCGTAATTTCATCTTGGATTTCCATGTAGCGCTTGCAGAGATATTCGAACACAGTCAAATCCTGATTCTTTTCTCTGATGCTGAACTGGCTTGCATATCCGATTCTGCACTCCGCCGCTCTGGTAATCTTTCCATCATACAGATACTTCTCTGGATTTATCAAAATATCCACCAGCGTGGATTTTCCTGTGCCATTGCTGCCTATGAGCGCACTGTGCTGACCTGCCTCCAAATGGAATGAAATATCGTGATATAAATCTTTTGCAGGAAAACCATAAGAAAGTTTTTCTACTTTTATCATTTTTTCCTCTCTTTTCTACTCGGCATTTACTCAATGCCTCTATCCAATCTCTTTATATAATCTAAATGATCTCTTTGTTAAAATGACCTCTTGTGTCGGTCTTTGGCTGGAAAAGAACCTTGTCGGATTCTCCTCTCAGTTTCTTCTGTGCCGCCTTTACTATTCTGGTCACTTCTTCCGGAGATTCCGTCGTAAAGTTGAGACGGAATGCCTCAATGCCGCTTATTGTCGGCATTTCATCAAGCAGATTCAGAATTTTCCCGTTCAAAATCGTCGTCGCACAGTTGTTATTTTCCAAATCAGGATGCGACAAAATCGGGAAACTTCCGTATTCATCTCTGATTTCATAGCACTGCTTTCTGCAAGTTCCGCATCTTCCCATCTTTTTAAGCGGGCAATATTTGGTAAACAGCAGCGGTGCACGGCCGTAAACTATCATTTCCAGTGCAGGATATCCACCATTCGCATCAAAATATGCGTCTATCAGCTCTTTAATCTGGCTGCGGTTCAGTTCGTAGGAAAGTGTAACCCTCTTCGCTCCCAAACGGTGCAGTTCATAACAGCTTACAGAGTTTACCACATTCAGTGAGTAGTCTGTTACAAATGGATTCTTATCCTTGTATGCGTAAATTCCGCCATAGCCGCCCACAAGCAGCTCGCCTTCTCTCGGCTGATATTTAACCTGATTTCTTCGAACTACATTTTCGAAGTAGATTTCAGAAATTCCAGCCTTCATGCAAGCCTCGTACTGCTCCTTTGTGGTTACTGAAGCTGTGAGATAAGATTCCTTCACTGGGAATGTAATCGGCTGCTTTCCAATAGCAGCGGTTTTTTCACTTCTTGGTTTGCTTGCAATCTTAGCATCATAAAGTGCCCGAACTACTTCACGTCTTGCACTGTTCAAAACCTTCACCGGCAGGAATGCGTTGCACTCCTCAAATTCCACATCTCCTAAACAGAACACAGTGTCATTGAGCTTGCCCATCTGCTTAATCACCTGCTCACGGCTGGTCGGCTGATTCTTCGCTTCCTCTAAAACATCTTCGCCTTCATAGACCACATGGCAGCCCAGACCCTCAGCATCTACGATCAAATGAGCACCTGGGTAAGCAAAGATTTTGAGGGACAATGGGAAGCGGCGGAACTCCTGCTCCAAATTTTCTTCCAGTTCTTTGTAGTACATGTAGTCCTTAGTCTTGTATACAATATCCCCAGCGGTCAGCTTTTCCTTGACCTTGATGTAAGCGGTCTTTTCTGCACGGTTTACCAGATTTCCGTCGCGATCGTACAGCTTGACTACTGACAGGTTCACGTCCTCGCCGCCGTGGTCGATTCGAATGATGTCATTCTGGTTCAAAATCTTCTTCAGCGCAATTTCGTACATTCCCTTGTATACCTTTGTGACCGTCCCGATTTCGTATCCAAAATTGTTCGGACGCTGCACGTTGGTAATGTTGGCTGGCTCTTCACCGAACAGATATCCTGCTGTGTATGTACGATTAAAGGTCTTCGTCAGCCCTTCGCCGTCCTGTTTGCTATATCCCTCGTCTAAAGCCTTGCGGTATTTAGCTGTTACGTTTGCCACATAAGCTGGCTCCTTCATTCTGCCTTCGATTTTCAGGGAATCGACTTCCTTCAAATCTTCGATATGCTCGATTGTATTCAAATCCTTCGTGGACAGCAGATAGTTCTGCCCCAAAACCTGTCCGGTGCTTCTGTCTATCAGCTCATACATTTTTCTGCATGATCCCACGCAACGGCCACGGTTTCCGCTTCTGTAACCAATCAGCCCAGACATGAGGCAGTTTCCTGAGTAAGAAACGCAAAGTGCCCCATGCACAAAAATTTCCAGCGGAATCTGACATACACGCTTGATTTCTTTTACTCGTTCAATTGGAGTTTCACGCGCCAAAACAACACGCTTCGCACCTAATTCCTTGAAAAGCATGGTTCCCTCAGCGTCATCTATACCCATCTGTGTGGAGCAGTGTACTTCCATATCTTCGAAGTGGCTCACACCATATTCAAATACTGCCAAATCCTGCACGATTACCCCATCTACGCCGATTTCATTCAGCTTGTGGAGCTGTGCCTTCATGTCTTCGATTTCTGCCTCAAAGACAATGGTGTTCATAGTTACATATATTTTAACATCTCGGAGGTGGGCATATTCCACCGCCTCCTTCAACAGTTCATAATCAAAATTTTCTGAATAGGCTCTCGCACCAAATTTCTGCATGCCTAAATATACTGCATCGCATCCGTTGGACACTGCAGCCTTGAGTGCTTCCATATTTCCAGCGGGCGCTAAAAGTTCTGTCATTTTTACCTCCTGTTCTCGTTTTTCATCAGACTAACCCACTGTAGATTATACCATAGATTTGGCAAAATAGGAACAAAGACATTGTTTTTCATCTTTTTTTTCGTGGTTTTTACCAATGTAGGAAATATCTCGAGCGATATTTCCTACATTTTAGACATAATAAGGGAGCTGCTGGCGATGCCAGCAGCTCCTACGTTAATTTCTTAATTTAATTATTCACCAGCTGCATATAGTGATTCGTACTCGTCACGCAGCATGGACATCAAGTGGACATCATAAAGAATGCCATTTTTGCAGCAGTTTTGACGCAAAACACCCTCATACTTAAAACCGAGCGACAGATACAAGCCCGCTGCAGGATTCCCTGTGTAATGGTCGAGGTACACTCTTTGCAAACCGAGGATGTCGAAACAATAACCTAACATCGCCTCCATGGCCTGCTTCCCGAAACCGCACCCACGAAGTTTTGTGTCTGCGATATATATGCGCCAAATCTCAGCTTTCCAGCCGTCTTCAATGTCAGCCAGCACTATGCGTCCAATTTTTCTGGTCGCCGTGCATCCAGCACCTTCGTCAGTACCTTCTTTCAGCAGAATTGTAAACTGCTGCGCCTTAGGATCCATGTCGTCCGCAATATACTTCCGCACCACATCTTCCATGGTCTGACCATCACGAATGCTGAAAAACTTTGTAACTTCCGGCTTTTGCTCCCACTGGTAAAACTCTTCTAAATCCTCCCACACAGTAGGTCGTATTATTAAATCATTAGTTTCAAGTACCATCACACCGTCCCCTTCCATCTGTATTAAATGCAATTTGCCTTCGCATTAATCATACCACATGGAGTTTGGCATTTCAACAGCAGTGCGAGGCACCGTCACAGACTCATTGTCGACGCTGCCTCGCTGACCTGCCGCCCTTTAGAACAGCTCCTGCTGAGTTGCGATTCCGATTCCTGCCTCGGCCAAAACAGCCTCGGCAGCATCATTATCAGCCACACGAACGATGAGACATGCTTCGCCCGGATTTTGCAGTAAAAATGCGTATGCATACTCGGCAGCAATGCCGGCAGCAGCCAGAACACGCAGAATTGCAGCCAGACCGCCAGCCTTGTCGTCCATCTTTACAGCCAGCACATCAGTCACTGTATAAGTATCCCCATGCTCACGCAAAATCTCAACAGCCTTTTCCACATCTTCTACGATAACACGCAGAATTCCGAAATCACTGGTGTCCGCAATGGACAGCGCGCGAAGATTTATATTTCCAGCAGCCAGCAGGTCAGTAACTTCAGACAGCAGGCCAGTCTGATTTTCTACAAATATTGAAATTTGCTTAACGCTCATACTTTCTCCCTCCTCAAACTTCCGACTAAATTAGTACAGTTTTCTCTTGTCGATAACACGAACAGCCTTGCCTTCAGAACGCTGAATAGTCTTAGGCGCCATCAGGTGAACCTTTGCCACGATGCCCAGCATTGCCTTCAGAGCAGCAGTAAGTTCTTTTTCCTTAGCAGTAATGTCCTTAACAGTATCGGAGAACATTTCAGGCGGCATTTCCACATTGATATCGAAAGTATCTGTGTTGTTTACACGATCCACGATAATCTGGTAGTTTGGTGGGAAGCCCTGAGCCAGCAGCACCGCTTCGATCTGAGATGGGAATACATTTACGCCACGGATGATAAGCATATCATCAGAACGACCCATAGGCTTAGTCATCTTCACATGAGTTCTGCCGCAGGAGCATTTTTCTCTTGAAAGCACACAGATGTCACGAGTGCGGTAGCGGAGAAGCGGGAAGGCTTCCTTAGTGATGCTTGTGAATACCAGTTCACCCTTTTCACCTTCAGGCAGAACCTCACCAGTTTCAGGATTGATTATTTCAGCGATGAAGTGGTCTTCATTTATGTGCATGCCCTTCTGAGCTTCACATTCAAAAGCCACACCTGGGCCGGAAATTTCAGTCAGACCGTAAATGTCATACGCCTTCAGTCCTAAAGACTTTTCGATGTCACGGCGCATTTCCTCAGTCCACGCTTCAGCACCGAAAATACCAGCCTTCAGCTTCAGTTTATCAGTTAAGCCAGCTTCCTTTGCAGATTCACCTAAGTAAGCCGCATAAGAAGGAGTGCAGCACAGAATAGTAGATCCCAGGTCAGTCATAAACTGCAGCTGTCGGTCAGTATTACCAGAAGACATAGGCAGAGTCAGGCAGCCAACCTTATGAGAACCGCCATTTAAGCCAGGGCCGCCAGTAAACAAACCATAACCATAACTTACATGGCATACATCTTCATTAGTGCCGCCTACAGCCATAATAGCTCTCGCACAGCAATCCTCCCACAGATCCACGTCATGCTGAGTATAGAATGCAACTACACGCTTGCCTGTAGTACCAGAAGTAGACTGGATTCTTACGCAGTCGCTGAGCGGCTTAGCGAGCAGTCCATACGGATAGCAAGTTCTCAAGTCGTCCTTAGTTAAAAACGGCAGCTTATGTAAATCGTCCGTAGACTTTATATCCTCCGGAGTTACACCGGCTTCCTCCATCTTTGCTCTGTAATATGGCACGTTATCCCATACGTGCTTCACCTGCTTAACCAGGCGTTCGTCCTGCCACTGGCGAATCTGCTCACGGCTGGCACATTCAATTTCGGGTTGATAGTACTTCGTCACTTTTCTAGCTTCCTTTCTTGTCTCGCAAAATCTTCGTCTTCGTACTTTTCGCTCATGCAAAAGTCTTTCGACCTCTATGCACGTCCCAGTGCGAATGCTTTTTTATTCAGTTCGAGGAACTTCGCAGGTACGCATGCTTCGATTGCAGCCATCCACGCTTCCTCGCTGATATCAAAATATTTAGACAGGCGACCCATAAGCACCAGATTTACTGCCTTAGATGTACCTGCCTGCTCTGCCAGACTGAGTGCATCGATTGCATCGATATTCACTCCCAGAGCCTCCATCTTTTCGATAAGGTTTTCAGGATACTTCATAGCACCAGTGATGACTGGCATAGGATTAGTTTCCTGAAGGTTTGTAATCAGCTGTCCACCTGGCTTGAGATATTCCAGCCATCTTGCAGCCTCTAACTTTTCAAAAGAAACGATATAGTCCGCTTCACCCTTATCTATAATCGGAGCATAAACCTTTTCTCCGAATCTTACATATGTCACTACGCTGCCGCCTCTCTGGCTCATTCCGTGAACTTCAGAAACTTTCACATCATATCCCTCAGCAACAAGCAGCTTACCTAAAGTTTTGCTGGCAAGGAGTGTACCCTGACCACCAACACCTACAATCATAATATTCGTCGTCTTTTTCATTTTTCTCCTACCTCCTGCTATGGTCTTTCAATTGCGTCCACTGGACACAGCTGCTGACATACTCCGCAGCCAACACAAGTCGTATGGTCTACGACAGCCTTTCCATCACGGAAACTGATGGACGGACATCCAATCTTCATGCAGGACTTGCAGCCGATACACTTATCAGCATTAACCTTCAGCGCAGGCTGCGGCTTCACACTCTTCAAAAGCACGCAAGGACGGCGGCTGATTATTACAGAAGGCTCCTGCGCAGCAAGCTCTTCCTTGAGAACCTGATCGCATTCCTTCAAATTATATGGATCCACAACCTTTACACGCTCAATACCCATAGCACGGCAAAGTGCCTCTAAATCAACCTTTCCAGCAGGGTCCCCCTTAATATTATATCCTGTAGTTGGATTCTGCTGATGACCAGTCATACCGGTGATTGAGTTATCTAAAATTATAACAGTGGAATTGGACTGATTGTATGCAATATTAGCCAGACCAGTCATGCCGGAGTGCATAAATGTGGAGTCACCAATGACAGCCACGCTCTTAGTTTCACCCTCAGCACCTAATGCTTTGTTAAATCCGTGCAGACCGCTGATGGAAGCACCCATGCACAGCGTCGTATCCATTGCAGAAAGCGGAGCTGCAGCACCTAAAGTGTAGCAACCGATGTCACCCAGAACATTGCACTTGTTCTTCTTCAGCGTAAAGAACAGACCGCGATGAGGGCAACCAGGACACATAACAGGAGGTCTTCCCGGAATTGCATCTTCCAGGCACTTGCCACATTCTATCTTCTTACCCATTTTTTCCGCAATAACATTCTGGCTGAATTCGCCTAACAGGGAGAAAATGGACTTACCTTCAACTTCTACGCCAATCTTACGGCAGTGCTCTTCGATGAACGGATCCAGTTCTTCAACTACGATTACACGGTCAACGCTAGCCGCAAAATCTTTGATTTTCTGCACTGGCATCGGCCAAGCCATTCCCAGCTTCAGCACGGAAACCTCGTCGCCGAAAACTTCCTTTACATACTGATAGCTTGTAGAAGCTGTGATGATGCCGATTTCCTTGCCGCCCATTTCAACTCTGTTGATTTCTGTTTTCTCTGCAAAATCTGTCAGATCCAGCGTTCTCTGTTCCACAATTGGGTGTCGACCTCTGGCATTTGCCGGAAGCATTACATATTTCTGCACATTTTTTTCGTAAGGCTTGCTTTCAGGAACAACTCTCTCCTGTGTTTCCACCACGCTCTGAGAGTGTGATACTCTTGTGCACATCTTCAGCAGAACTGGAGTATCATACTTTTCAGATAATTCATATGCGAGTTTGGTGAATGCTAACGCTTCGGCGGAGTCAGAAGGCTCGAGCATAGGAATTTTGCTGGATTTAGCATAGTTACGGGAATCCTGCTCGTTCTGAGATGAATGCATTGCGGCATCGTCTGCCACTGCAATTACTAAACCTGCGGTTACGCCTGTATAGGAAAGTGTGAATAATGGGTCAGCTGCCACATTTAAGCCTACATGCTTCATGGCTGCAAAGCTGCGCTTGCCTGCTACTGATGAGCCGAAAGCAACTTCCACTGCAACTTTTTCATTCGGTGCCCACTCACAATATATTTCATCATACTTAGCACATTCTTCGGTAATCTCGGTACTAGGTGTTCCCGGATAGCTGGAAACCACCTGACAGCCGGCTTCATAAAGACCTCTGGCTACTGCCGCATTACCTAACATCAATTCTTTCATATGTATCTACCTCATAAAAATATTTCACGAAAGGAAAACGTGATGCAATAATGCTATTCTACACCAAAACTTTGTAGTTGTAAACAATAGTTTTGTACTTTTCGCACAATTTTCAGAAAATTTTGAAAAAAATCGAAATTCGATTGACATTCTGTCGCTGATGATGTAAATTATTTGTTATCAAATGAAATTAAGGGAGACTCGATATGGTTATTACTGATTTTCTTGAACGAAATGCCAACGAATTCGGCAATGAAGTTTGTTTAGTAGAAGTTAATCCGGAGCGCAAGGAATCTCGTCGCGTGACTTGGCGTGAATATGAGCTGATTGAATCCACGTCCTCCGAATATTATAGAAATGAAATTACCTGGGCTGTTTTCGATGAGAAGGCAAACCGTTTCGCAAACCTGCTTCTGTCCCGCGGAATCCAGAAAGGTGATAAAGTAGGGATTTTGCTGATGAACTGCCTTGAATGGCTCCCGATCTATTTCGGTATTTTGAAGGCTGGCGCAATCGTCGTTCCTCTGAACTTCCGTTATACTTCGGACGAAATTAAATACTGTCTGGACAAGGCAGATGTAGACGTTCTCGTATTCGGGCCTGAATTTATCGGTCGTATCGAAACAATCTCTGACGAAATCAGTCAACGCCGTCTTGTTTACTTCGTAGGCGAAAACTGTCCGTCTTTCGCAGAAGATTACAATTCCCTTACATCTAACTGTTCCAGCCGCAAGCCTACAGTATTCGTCAATGACAAGGACGATGCTGCCATCTATTTTTCATCTGGCACAACTGGTTTCCCGAAGGCAATCCTTCACAACCACGAGTCCCTGCTCCACGCTTGCCGCACAGAACAGAACCACCATCACCAGACAAGAAACGATGTTTTCCTTTGCATCCCACCTCTGTATCACACAGGAGCTAAGATGCACTGGTTCGGTAGCCTTTTCTCCGGAAGCCGTGCAGTAATCTTGAAAGGCACTACACCTGAAACTATTTTGGAAACTGTATCAAGAGAAAAATGCACCATCGTATGGTTGCTGGTTCCTTGGGCTCAGGACATTCTCACCGCTTTAGACACAGGCAAGCTGAAACTTTCAGATTACAATCTGTCCCAGTGGCGTCTGATGCACATCGGCGCTCAGCCTGTACCTCAGAGCCTTATCAAGCGTTGGCTTGCATACTTCCCAGATCACAAGTACGATACTAACTACGGCTTATCCGAATCCATCGGCCCTGGCTGCGTTCACCTTGGTCTGGACCACATCGACAAAGTCGGTGCCATTGGCATTCCAGGTTTTGGCTGGGAGGTAAAGATTGTAGATTCCAACTTCGAAGAAGTGGAAGATGGCGAAGTCGGCGAATTAGCTGTCAAAGGTCCTGGCGTCATGACTTGCTACTACAAAGATCCTGAAAGCACCGCCGCCGTTCTCCGTGGTGCCAACAACGAATGGCTTCTCACCGGTGACGTGGCTAAGAAAGACGAAGACGGTTTCATCTGGCTGGTTGACCGTGCTAAAGATGTCATCATATCCGGTGGTGAAAATATTTACCCAGTACAGATCGAAGACTTCCTCAGCGCATACAAAAAGATTAAAGATGTGGCTGTCATCGGTCTGGCAGACGACCGTCTCGGCGAAATCGTCGCAGCAATCGTGGAAACCGTCCCTGGCGTAGAATGCACAGAAGACGAAATCAACGAATTTTGCCATGAGCTGCCACGCTACAAGCGCCCTCGCAAAATCATCTTCGCCAAGGTTCTCCGCAACGCAACCGGCAAAATCGAAAAGCCTAAGCTGCGCGAAATCTACGGAGCTACCGGTCTGGTCGCTAAGCAGAATCAAGCATAAAAATAAAGACTTGTGCAGAGATTGTGGTTTACCACCTCTGTACAAGTCTTTTTTCCTTTACTCTTCCTCCGGCAGGTCCACCATAATTACATCATGGCCTAC
>CAZLJV010000046.1:0-9030 GCA_964559965.1 uncultured Oscillospiraceae bacterium
GTGTAGCACCTGCATATACAGCCTTAGCACCCATATCCTTAATAGCATTAGCGGCATTGCAGATTGTACCTGCAGTATCGATCATATCGTCGATGATGATGCAGTTCTTGCCTTCGATATTACCGATAATGTTCATGATTTCGCTCTTGTTAGGTTCAGGTCTTCTCTTATCGATAATTGCGATTGGGCAGTTCAGGTACTGTGCCAGATTTCTTGCTCTGGTTACGCTGCCGTGGTCTGGAGAAACGATACATACGTCTTCCATCTGCTTGTCGATGAAGTACTTAGCCAGAATAGGCATACCCAGCAGGTGATCAACTGGAATGTCGAAGTAGCCCTGAATCTGATTTGCATGCAGGTCCATAGTCAGAACTCTGTCTGCACCAGCCGCTACGATCAGATTTGCAACCAGCTTAGCTGTGATTGGGTCTCTAGCCTTAGCCTTACGATCCTGACGCGCATAACCATAATATGGAATTACAGCATTGATTCTGCCTGCAGAAGCTCTCTTCATAGCATCAATCATAATAAGCAGTTCCATCAGATTATCATTTACAGGATTGCAAGTGGACTGGATGATGTAAATGTCACGACCTCTTACAGATTCCCAGATGTTGATGGAGATTTCGCCATCGCTGAACTTAGTTACAGTTGCTCTGCCCAGTGGCTTTCCTAATGCATCTGCAATTTCCTTCGCAAGTTCGTCATTTGAATTTCCTGCAAAAATTTTGTACTCAGAAAAAACTCCGCTTGTCACTGTTACTTACCTCTTTCTTTCTTTTGTGCTTTACTGTTTGTTATTTTTTCTTCTTCAGGATTCCTTTTTTAGAAACCCAGCCTTGTTTTTTTATGCCTCTAGCACGGGCAATATACAGGGCATCGGCTTCGACTTCTTCCGTTACCGTACTGCCAGCAGCAACATAAGCTCCCTCGCCTACATGCACAGGGGAAACCAAGTTACTGTTGCATCCGATAAAGGCACCGTCGCCTACCGTTGATCTGAATTTATTCGTTCCATCGTAGTTTACAAAAACCACGCCGCAACCTAAGTTTACATTTTCACCCACATCGGAATCTCCGATATATGTGAGATGGGAAGCCTTAGAACCATTACCAAAATTGGAATTCTTCACCTCTACGAAATCGCCAATCTTACAGTTCTCTCCCACATTTGAATTAGGACGAAGATATGCAAACGGTCCAACCTTAGTTCCGCTGCCAACCTTGCTCTCCAAGATTACAGAACTCTGCACCTCTACGCCATCTGCCAAAACCGAATCCTCGATTCTGCTATTCTGTCCAATCACACAGTTTTCACCGATGACTGCATCGCCTTTAATTGTAACGCAAGGTCCGATTAAAGTTCCAGCACCAATCTTAACTGTCTCGTCTATACATGCCGCATAAATATCGACAAACTCTACGCCGTTATCAAGATGGCGAAGATTTACTTCGATTCTTTTCGCCTCTTTCTCTTTATATCTTCTCAAAGCTTCTGATTCCATACGATACCTCCAGTATCCATCCAGGACTACTTATCCAGGATCATCTCTCCGATTTTATACACATCTCCGGCACCCATGGTGATGACCATGTCTCCAGGACGGGCATGCTGTGATACAAATGCAGCTACATCTTCGAAATCAGGCATAAACATAACTTCCTTTTCAGGATAAGTTTCCTTGATTTTCTCAGCCAGCTGCGCTGATGAAATCTTGTAAATATTCTTTTCTCTCGCCGCATAAATTTCCGCAAGAATCAAAACATCAGTCTTCTCAAATGCCTCCGCAAAATCATCAAACAGCGCAATAGTTCTAGTATAAGTATGCGGCTGGAAGATGGTCCATAACTTATTATGCGGTACATTCTGAGATGCGCTCAGTGTCGCACGAATTTCCGTAGGATGATGCGCATAATCGTCTACAATCTTAACTCCGTCGCTGGTCGTTCCCACGATATCGAAACGACGCTGAGTTCCGTGGAAATCCTTAAGCGTATCGGAGATGAGCTGCGGTTCTACGCCCAGACTGTGACAGCATGCGTAAGCAGCCAGAGCATTGAGAATATTATGTTCTCCAGGCTGAGAGAGCTGCACTCTGCTCAGCATTTCTCCACCCATCAAAACATCGAATGCCGGCATTCCATTCTCGTCAAACACGATGTTCTTAGCACAGTAAGTGCAGTTATCATTTAATCCAAATGTCACCACATTATCGTGGTTCTGAATTACCTTATTTACAAATGGGTTCGCATCATATGCGATAATCATACCTGTTTCCGGCACCAACTTGGCGAATCTGTCAAAAGAATTCACAATATGGTCGATATCCTTGAAATAGTCAAGATGATCAGAATCGATATTCAGGATAATTTCAATCTTAGGACGCAAGCTCAGGAAGCTGTCCATATATTCACATGCTTCAGTTATAAAATACTTGCTGTGACCTACCTTAACATTACCACCGATTTCAGACAGATTTCCTCCAACTAAAATAGTCGGTTCCAATCTCGCACGGTCCAATACCAGAGATACCATAGATGTGGTTGTAGTCTTTCCATGTGTTCCGGAAATAGCGATGCTGTTCTCATATTCGTCCATGAGAACACCTAAGATTTCCGCTCTGCTTACAGCAGGGACACCACGCTCTGCAGCACGGACAAGCTCAGGGTTGTCCTGACCTACTGCTGCTGAATAAACTACTAAGTCAGCATTTTCTACATTTTCAGCTCTGTGACCTAAAAAAATTCTTGCACCCTTCTGTGCCAGATGCATCGTAATATCAGATTCCTTCATATCGGATCCGCTTACCTTATATCCTCTGGATAAGAGAATTTCAGCGATTGCAGAAAGACCGATACCACCAATTCCGATGCAGTGTATATTATGAAACGCAGATAAATTTATCATAGCTTCTATTACCTCCAATTATGTTTCCGCCTACTATTATTAGACAGACGAACTCTGATATCATTGTACCATACATTCGCCAGAAATTAAACTGAAAAAGATGAATTCTTTACTTTTTCTTTTTTGAATAATCTCGTGCTATTAGTATACCACATTACAACGAATTTAAAGGAAAGATTTGTATTAAATGTAAAAGTACCGATTCATCTTGCTTATTCTCGCCGTTTGGGTTATAATTTATCCATCTTAGCTGAAATCTGAGAGAGGTGGGTATAGTTTATGGAAATTACTGATGTAAGAATTCGCAAGATGAGTGACGAAGGAAAGATGAAAGCCATCGTTTCCATTACCTTCGATGATGAATTCGTGGTTCATGATGTGAAGATTATTGAAGGCCAGAATGGTCTTTTCGTCGCAATGCCGAGCCGTAAGATGGGCGAAGGCGATTTTCGCGATATTGCGCATCCTCTGCTTTCTGAAACCAGAAACAAGATCAAGGACGCAATCTTCGCAGAATATGACAAGCTGTTAAACGAACTTCCGGCTGCGGAAGCTGAAGTAACGGCATGCATCGAAAACGCGGAATAAAATCCGACGCAAGTAAGGCTGCTGAACTGTTGGTAAATACCACAGCTCAGCAGCCTTATCTATTATCTTACGATTTATTTTCTGACAACCTACCCGTGCACTTCTTCCACGCGTATCATGTTTGTATTTCCCGGTATGTCTAAAGGCACACCTGCACTGATTACAACCTTGTCACCTTCTGCCAGCATATTATTCTTCTTAGCCTCATCAAGGCAGCAATAAATCAGCACATCTACATTCGCCTGTGAAACCACCTTCAAAGGCTCAACACCCCAAACCATAGCCAGCTGATGGAATGTTTTTTCAGACGGTGTAGCCGCTATAATCTTAGTAGAAGGTCTGAATTTACTCATGCGGCGAGCCGTATATCCTGAGCTTGTAATCGCCATTATCGCCTCGGCTCGAATATCCTTAGCAAGAGTACATGCCGCATGCCCCACCGCATTAGTAGTATCTGTAGAATCCATCTCATGCCAAATCTGGTCATTCTTAGGCACAAACCTTGGGTCATCGTGCTCAGCCTGACGCGCAATCTTTGCCATAGTCTCAACAGCCTCCACCGGATATGCACCCATTGCACTTTCGCCGGAAAGCATGACTGCAGATGTTCCATCGAATACTGCGTTAGCCACATCTGTGATTTCAGCACGAGTAGGAACAGGACAGGAAATCATGGACTCCAGCATCTGAGTCGCAGTTATACAGATTTTTCCGCACTGCTGACATCTCTTAATAACACGCTTCTGGATTCCCGGAAGTCTTTCGTAATCAACTTCAACCCCCATGTCACCTCTCGCAACCATGATACCATCAGAAAGCTCCAAAATCTCCTCGAAATTCTCGATCCCTTCTATATTTTCAATTTTGCTGATAATTTTAATCTGCTTGCCTCCGTTCGAGTCGATGAATTCTCGCAAATCACGCACATCCTGCCCTTTTCTGATAAACGAAGCTGCGATATAGTCCACGTCTTTCTCGATTCCATATAAAATATCTGCCCTGTCCACCGGACTGAGATATTCCATCTGAAGGCGAACATTAGGAACATTTATGCCCTTGTGGTTACTCACCACGCCGTCATTTTCAACTACGCACACAATATCCGTATCCGTAGTTTCTTCGACAGTCAGCCTAATTTTTCCGTCATCTATCAAAATCGTATCGCCCTGACCAACTTCCTTCGGCAGCATCTTGTATGTAATCGAGCAAATTTCGCTGTCTCCATCCAGTTCTTTCGCTGTCAGCGTAAACTTCTGCCCTTCCTTAAGCTGAACCTTGCCGTCACGAAAATCACCTGTACGAATTTCAGGTCCCTTCGTATCCAGCATAATAGCAGCAGCCTTTCCAAGTCCGTCGCGCACTTTTCTAAACTGGTCGATAGTCTTTCCGTGCCCTTCATGGGTTCCATGTGAAAAATTCACACGAGCGACATCCATACCAGCTAAGAGCATTTTTCGCATAATTTCCGGATCAAGAGATGCCGGTCCAAGGGTGCATACAATTTTTGTTTTTCTCATTTAAAATCCCTTTCCTTTCTGATTTTCCTTTTACCGTCAAAGGATTTTTCTCCAATTCTCATATTTTTATTATACCTACTGTCCTTCCCACCTGCAAGGGTATTTATAGAATTTACAAAGTTTTAACACATCGATTTACCACTCGTCTTGCCATGCATACTCTCTTGTGCTTCATGCAATTACATGATACAATAAAGAAAAATCCCTGCGGAAGGAAAGGACGGGTTAAAAAATGAAATATAAAATTGTAGGCGAGCCATTGCCAGCAGTAATCTGCGATGTAGAACCAGGCGAAACGCTTATTACCGAAAGCGGTGCAATGAGCTGGATGTCACCTAATATGAAGATGCAGACAACTAGCGGCGGCGGCCTTGGCAAAATGTTTGGTCGCATGTTCTCTGGAGACTCACTGTTTTTGAATCGCTACACATCCAATGGTGGTCCTGGTCAGATTGCTTTCGCTTCTTGCTTCCCAGGCTCCATTCGTGCAATCGAAATCAAACCAGGTCACGATATCATCGCACAGAAAAGTTCTTTCCTGGCTGCAGAAGAAGGCGTAGATTTGTCGATATTCTTCCAGAAAAAATTAGGTGCCGGATTCTTTGGTGGTGAAGGTTTCATCATGCAGCGCCTTTCCGGACAGGGAACTGCATTTATCGAAATTGACGGTTATGCCGTAGAATATGAATTGACTGCAACTCAGTCCATCGTTGTAGACACTGGATATCTGGCTATGATGGATTCGACTTGCTCTATGGAAGTCGTTACAGTTCCAGGCATAAAGAATGCACTCTTCGGCGGAGAAGGCATCTTCAATACAGTTGTACGCGGTCCTGGCAGAGTTGTACTCCAGACAATGCCAGCAAGCAAGGTTGCAAACGCAATCATCCCTTACATCCCTACAACAAGCAACAACTAAAAATGCAAATTTCAAAGGCTGCGAGCCAGTTGAAGCATTCTCATTTTTCAACTGGCCGCAGCCTGTTTTTTACATATTACACAAGCAACTTTCGTGCCTGTAAAAAATCAAATTATCACCTGCTATTTTTTAGAAATATACAAAGAATAAATTATGGCAATCAGATATAATTAAAGATATAAAAGTTGAGAAAAAGACGAAAGGAGAACATTATGAGCATATCTTTACCTGAAAAATATATCAAAGAACCGACTGGATTTCCATTTTCTCCAGTTTTAAGTGTAGAAGGCAAGCGAATTATCGTTACTTCTGGCACTGTATGTGAGGATTACGACAACACAATCCCTGACAGCATAGAAGAACAGGCCGAAAAAACAATTTTGGCATGTGAAAGATTCCTTAAAGAAGCAGGTTGCGAACTGACAGATGTATTCAATGTGGAAGTGTACATGTCAGACTTAAATGAATGGTCTGCTTTTAATGAAGTTTATAAGAAAATGATGCCCGATCCCAAACCATGCAGAAAAGCTCTCCAAGTAGGACTGCTTCCAGGTTACCGCGTAGAGATTGTGATGTGGGCGGTAGTTTAGAATTTGCGTTTTTTGCATCCACTTAAAATTAAAAAACTCCACTTAAACCCAATCATCGGACTTTAAGTGGAGTTTTTTTACTTTTAGAAGAATGTTGCAACTTCGTCAGCAAGTGGTTCTACCTTTTCCACGGAAATAACATGGAAAACTGGGCCTTCGCTGCCGTACATATCGTTATATTCGTTCTTAATAGTTGCTACCATGTGTACCCAGCCACCGTGGTCGAGTGTCTGAGCCTGAGGATATTTTGCGACGAGACCGCCAAACTCAATATCGTCTACGCAGCAGGTCATAATATGACGACCGATTACAAATTCATCATTTTTCAGACCGCCGCCCAGCAGGCTGCGACCGGTGAATTCCATGGTCTTTCCGAAGTACTTAGGTTCGTCTTCCATCATATCGCGGTACCAGAGTGCGTAGTCACGATCTGCTACTACAATCACATCTGCGTCCATATCAAATGGAAGCGGATCTTCGATATTGTCGAACTCAACTTCATTTTCGCCGAATTCATACAGAATTTCTGCACGACGGCTTGCCGCACGGACAATCTTATGGTATTCCATCTTATCCATGTCACGAGTGAAGTTTTTGAAGACAATGGTTTCTACGGATTTCATCTTGTCATAGACCAGATTACGCATGTTTGCGTTGTATGTAAGGAATGTAGTTGCATCAGTCAGGCACATTTCCTGATAAACAACCCAGTTCCCAGGCATATTGCTGTAGAAGCTGTCCAGCATCCACATTCCGTTGTATTCTACTATAACACGGTCTGCATCGCACTGAGCTGCTAACTGTGCTAAGTTCTTTTCGTTGAGTTCTTCTTCCTCTTCAATTACGCTAATCTGAACATTATTGAAAGCGAATTTTTCAGGATTGAGTTCTACTTCGCCCTCTTCACAAAGAAGCAGTAATGTCTTTTCACCGTTGTTGAACGCCGGATCTTCCAGTGTTCCCTGAATAAAAGTGGTTTTTCCGCTGTCTAAGAATCCAGTAAACAGATATACTGGCATTTCTTTCTGGCTTGCACGCATCATATTTTCTTTATTCATCATATGCACCACCACTTAAATTCCAAAGAGTCTATGGATTTCATCCTGCTTTACGCCAGCACCGATTACGCAGAGACGACCGATAATACCTGCACTTCCGTTTCTCACATCTGGTTCGCCTGGAACATAGTCGAAATGAATCCAAGATCCGTCTTCGCCTTCTACAATACCCTTTGCACGGAGAATCATGCCGTATGTTTCGTCGTCATCTAACTCTTCCAGTGCATGCTGGATTTCTTCCATGGTATACTTCTTAGTAGTTTCCAGTCCGATGCTGTCGAATACATCATCTGCATGGTGGTGACCGTGTCCGTGGTCATGGTCATGGCAGCCGCAAGTGCATTCTTCGCCATGGTCGTGATGATGGTCATGATCATGGTCGTGATGATGTTCGTGGTCATGGTCATGGCAGTCGCAAGTGCATTCTTCGCCATGGTCGTGATGATGATGTTCGTGGTCGTGATGATGGTCATGATCATGATGATGGTCGTGGTCATGATGGTGGTGTTCTTCTTCCAGCAGGTGCAGCGCTTCTTCGATGGTGTCCTTGTTTTCCATTGCATCTAAGATCTGCTTACCGGTCAGCTTGTCCCAATCTGTAGCAATGATTGTCGCATGTTCATTATGCTGACGCAGAAGTTCCACTGCCTTAGCTAACTTAGCTTCGTCCATGCCAGTAGTGTGACTGAGAATGATGGAGCTTGCATGTTCAACCTGGTTATTGAAGAACTCACCAAAATTCTTCATGTAAATCTTTGCCTTCTTAGCATCTACTACGGTTGTAAAGCCGTTCAGCTTAACATTTTCCAGTTCTAAGTTTTCTACTGCATTAATAATATCAGACAGCTTACCTACGCCAGATGGTTCAATCAGAATTCTTTCTGGCTGGAACTGCTCGATTACCTTTTCCAGTGCGCGTCCAAAATCACCTACTAAGCTGCAGCAGATGCATCCGGAGTTCATTTCATTGATTTCTACGCCAGCATCCTTCAGGAAGCCGCCGTCAATACCGATTTCACCGAATTCATTTTCGATGAGCACAATTTTTTCACCCTTATAAGCTTCGTCAATTAACTTCTTAATAAGAGTTGTTTTACCAGCTCCTAAAAAGCCGGAAAAAATATCTACTTTAATCATGTTTTTCATCTTCTTTCTTTCCATAATTATTTTATACATATGGTTAATCTTAACATTCTTATTCTACCACAACTCGCTTTAATTCAAAACATAAAATTGCCAAATTCCCGTGTTGTTTCAGTGAATTTGTGGTATACTGACCCTATATGGAGAGGAGGATATAATAATGGCTATCGATAAAAAATCAAGAGAATACGAAGTCTGTCCTTGCCGTCATGTTACACGCGGTCAGGTAGAAGATATCATCAGAGAACAGGGAATCCGTGACTTAAAGGTGCTTTGCGAAGTGGCTAATGTAGGAAACAAGTGTGGC
>CAZLJV010000046.1:9040-11562 GCA_964559965.1 uncultured Oscillospiraceae bacterium
GCCGTGAGATGCTCATGCAGATAATGGACGAAATCGCAGCAGAAGCAAATTAAATCAAGTAAATACAAACATGATAAGCAATAAAATAACGGCTGGTGCCATCAGTTTTCTGGTGACAATCAGCCGTTTTTTAGTTTAGTTTATTAAGTTTAGTTCATGATGAATCCGAATACTAAGAACAGTATTGCGGAAACAAACGCACCCAGCAGACCATATGGAGCCTGTGTAGTCGCATGGTCAAAGTTGTTGCAACCTGTCGCTGCTGATGTGATAATCGTAGCGTCAGAGTAGAAGCAAACATGAGAACCGAATACACCTGCACTCAGAACTGCAGATACTGCTAAAGTAGTGTCGCAGCCCAGTGTCTGTGCCAGCGGAATTACGATAGGCAGTGCGATAATGTACATACCCCAGTTAGTTCCGGTGATAAATTCAGTAATCGACAGTGCGATAAAGATTACCAGTGGAAGCAGCTGCGGAGTTACATGTGATGTAGCTACATCGATAACAAACTGAGTAAACTGAATCTGGTCGTTCATTTCCTTGAACAGGAAAGCCAGAATCATCAGCATGATTGGCATGAGCATGTTCTTCAGACCTTCCAGTACCAGATCGAAGAATTCTTCTTCAGTCATAAGACCCTGCCACATGTAGAATACGAACATGAATGCCAGTGTTGTGAATACACCCTTCTGCATATCGCAGTCCAATACGATAGTGGACACGATGAGAACCAGAATAGGTGCAAACATATTTATTACATTAGGGTTAGTAGGAACAACGCTGTCCTTACCACCTCTGATGTCAATCTTTTCGGAGCCTGGAGGCGCTAAAGGACCGCCCTGTGCGACTCTGTGGTAAGCCTCTTTCATAGGTCCAAAGATAGGAATAACTTTTAGGATTACCAGCGGTACAATCATCGCTGCAACCCAACCATAGAAGTTAAACGGAATAGTCTTGATGAAGTACTGCATACCATTACCTGCTGGTGCCCAGCCTGTACTTTCAAGAATTCGCCCGCAGAAGATTGCCCACGTAGAAACTGGAATCAGCACAGAAATAGGTGCTGCAGTAGAGTCTACGACATATGACAGAAATTCACGCGGAACACGGTGCTTGTCCGTTACCTTCGTCATGCAAGCACCAACAGTTAAGGAATTCATATAGTCGTCAATAAAAATAACGATACCGAGAATCCATGTACAAATTAAAGAAGAAGTTCTTGTCTTCGCTTTAGAAGCGATCCATTCACCAAATGCATAAGCACCGCCTGCCTTTTCAATCAGGGCTATTATGCTGCCCATCAGGCCGCATACAATGATCAGAAAAGCGATGTCCTCATTCATCATAGTCGCCAGCGCCGCATCACTGAAGTTAGTGAAGGTATTGGCAAGCCATGAAGAATCATTCCCCATAGTTACTGGTCGGGAAACCATAACAAAACCCAGCACAGAAGCAAGAATCAAGGCCTCCAGTATACGCCGGGTCGAGAAAATATAAACTATCAAAAACAATGCAGGTACCACCGACATAACACCGTAATCAGACGGATCCGCCGGCAGAAAATAGGTTACTGCTGCAACAATTAAAAATGCTGCGAAAATAATTGCAAGAGTCCTCTTTCCTCTCATGGATTGAGTCTCAATTTCGTATTTTTTTTTCAACTATCATCTCTCCTCTCAGTTAAAGCCAATCTACGGACTGTTTCTTCGCCCAAAAGCTTCCTCACGCACACCGGCCTTTTTATCAAGCATTATTATATCAAAATTAATTCAAATTTCAACAGAAAATTCACTATTTTTTCATTGAATTGCCATCTTTTTTTCTGTATTATATCATGTAGAGAATATAACAGACAAAAGGAGATGCAATCTATGGATATGAACAAATTCTTTTACGATCTTGACCAGCTTTACGCCGATAAAAAATTCGACGAAGCCGAGACATATATGAAAGAAAATCTGAAAAAAGCAGAGGACGAATGCGATGCAGGTGCTACAATTTCCATCTGCAACGAACTGGGTGGGTACTACAGAGCAACCTCCCGATATGCGGAAGGCATTCCGCTGTACGAAAAAGCGCTGGAACTGATTTACCAGCTGGGACTCAACGGAACTGAACACCACGGCACTACTCTGGTGAACTATGCTACAACCGTAACACTCATCGGAGATGTAGAAAAAGCTCTTCAGTTAGATACAGCCGCTGCAACCATCTTCTCCGAAGCAGGATTTGCAATGGACTACAGACTTGCCACTTTATATAACAACATGAGCTTCCTTTGCATGGATTTAGGACACTATGACGAAGCCGAAACAAGCCTTAATGACGCACTCTACATTCTGAAGGCGCTGGACGATGCCGAAATCGATGTGGCTGTAACTTACACAAATCTGGCAGGCGTATACATGGCTAAGGGCAATCTGGACGAAGCTAAGGTTACCATCAAAAAAGCTCTGGACATCTTCATCACCGAAAGCGGACGAAATGACGTACACTACGCTGGCGCAGTTAATACACTG
>CAZLJV010000047.1:0-11526 GCA_964559965.1 uncultured Oscillospiraceae bacterium
ATCGACATCGTTCACGATTCTTGATATACTAAACCGAGCGTAAGCGTTGCGATGAAAAATTTGCGTCAGAAGGAATATATCGTGATGGACGAGGGCGGATATATAACTTTGACGCCGGAAGGAAGAAAAATTGCAGAAGCTACTTATGAGAGACATCTGGTGATTACCAGCTTATTTGCGGCACTTGGAGTTCCAGAGGAAGTGGCAGCAGAAGATGCATGCAAGGTTGAGCATGTTATCAGCGAAGAGACCTTCGTAGCGCTGAAGGCGCATTTGCAGAAGTACGGAAAAATGTAAATGTTGTAAATATCGGTGCTGAATGTCAGCGGCAGGGATTGCTGATAGAGATTAGCGCTGGAAATTATCAATGAAAATGTGGGCGGTCGCATTAACGGAAGATGAACGTTATGGCGGCGGCCTTTTTTGTTGGAGCGACAAGCGGGCGAGGATGGTGTGTGTGGCATTTAAGGTGTACGAGGCGCTTGGGTCGCTTGGGTCGCTTGGCGCCCCCTCCCCGGGTGTAAAGTACTACCTATGAATTAGACACGCGATTTTTATATTTTGGTGTATGTTTTTCTCTGAAAAAGTTGAGAAAAATTAAATTTCTTGTTGACAAAATGGTTAGAATATGCTAACCTATATACAACAAGAGGGTTAGCGAACACTAACTGATGTAATTCGACGGAATTATGCGGTCGTGAAAACCTCAAGGCGAGATATATATTTGGATTCAAAAGCGGCTGCCTGACGAGGCAGCCGCTTTTGATTTTTGCATCCAAGAGATCTTATGTGTGGAAGGGTAATCGTGCAGCGCACAGGCAGGCGCAGGTAGATAGGGACAGCTGCAGGGGAATGCAAAGCTGTACCTGAGTGCGAAAAAGATGGTAAAAGTTGCACTTTTTTTAGAAGAAGGCTTGACAAAACGGTTAGAAAGTGCTAACTTATTACATGGGTTAGTTAAAACTAATGTTAATTATATAGGAGGCTGAAATGATGAGTTTATTACATGCACAGCTTGGTGAAGAATATATTATTAAGGACATATGTACTAAGGACGAGGAATTGAATTCATTCCTGTTTACACTGGGATGTTATACGGGTGAGCCAATTACAGTAGTTAAGCAGACTAAGGGCGGCTGTGTGGTTTCCATTAAAGATAGCAGATACAATATCGATAGAGAATTGGCCGATGTAATCATGGTCGAATCCTAGGAATCTAAAATTTATAAAAATTGCAGTGGTGCTATGCGCCACTAATTTTTCGGCGATGGGTTAGTAAGTGCTAACTGTGCAAGGGGCAAACGAACGCACTGCTGACAACCAGCCGAGCATAAATGCACCGAGAAAGTCGGGCGAAAAGATTTTGCGAAGAAAAAGAGGAGGAAATGAAATGAGAATTGCGTTAACCGGCAATCCGAACAGTGGTAAGACTACCATATACAATGCGCTCACTGGCCGAAATGAAAAGGTCGGTAACTGGGCAGGCGTAACAGTAGACAAAAAAGAAAGTTTAATTAAAAAGAGTTATTATGATGGAGCAGAAGAGCTGATTGCAGTTGACCTGCCAGGCGCTTATTCCATGTCTCCATTTACATCTGAAGAAAGCATCACAAGTGCGTATGTTAAGCACGAAAATCCAGATGCAATCATCAATATCGTAGACGCGACAAACCTGAGCAGAAGCTTGTTCTTCACTACACAGCTTTTGGAGCTGGGAATTCCAGTTGTAGTTGCGCTGAACAAGAGCGATATTAACCAGAAGAAGGGTACAAAGATTGATGTGGCTAAGCTGGAAGCTAAGCTGGGCTGCCCTGTAATCGAAACTGTATCCACTTCCGCTGGTGGCAATGGTCTGGAAAATGTTGTGAAGGCTGCTGCGGAACTGAAGGGTAAGGGCCAGAAGGCACCTTATGAACAGGGGCACATCGATCTGACTGACAAGGCTGCGGTGGAAACTGGTGACCGTCAGAGATTTGCTTTCGTAAACAAGGTTGTAGGCGAAGTTGAGACAAGAAAAGTTCAGACTAAGGAAACTAATTCCGATGATAAGATCGACCGCGTTATGACAAATCCGATTGCAGGTCTGGCTATCTTTGCAGGCATTATGTTCTTAGTATTCTATATCTCTCAGTCAACTGTAGGTACTTGGATTGCAGACTGGTTAGTAGGTCTGATTGAAACATTCCAGGAATATGTGGCTGGTCTGGTAGAAAATGCTTCTCCATTCCTGCAGGCGCTGCTGGTTGATGGTATCATCGGTGGTGTAGGTGCGGTTGTAGGCTTCCTGCCACTGGTAATGGTAATGTACTTCCTGATTGCTTTGCTGGAAGACTGCGGTTACATGGCTCGTGCAACTGTAGTGCTGGACCCAATCTTCAAGCGTGTAGGTCTTTCCGGTAAGTCCGTAATTCCTATGGTAATCGGTACAGGCTGCGCAATCCCTGGTATCATGGCTTGCCGTACTATCAAGAATGAAAGAGAAAGAAGAGCAACTGCTATGCTGACTCCGTTCATGCCTTGCGGTGCAAAGCTGCCAGTTATCGCTCTGTTCGCAGGCGTATTCTTTGGCGATGAATCTTGGGTTGGCCCTCTGATGTACTTCGTAGGTATCGTTTTGATTCTGCTGGGTGCACTGCTGGTAAACAAGCTGACTGGTCACAAGTACAGAAAATCTTTCTTTATCATCGAACTGCCTGAATACAAGATTCCTTCTCTGAAGAGAGCATTTATGTCTATGTGTTCTCGTGGTAAAGCATATATCGTAAAAGCTGGTACTATCATTCTGGTTTGCAACACTCTGGTTCAGATTATGCAGTCCTTTAACTGGAGCTTTGAACTGGTTGAAGAAGGTATGGAAAGCACATCCATCCTGGCATCTATCGCTTCTCCGTTCGCTATCCTGCTGATTCCTCTGGGTATCGGTACATGGCAGCTGGCAGCAGCGGCAGTAACTGGCTTTATTGCAAAGGAAAACGTAGTTGGTACACTGGCAGTTGTATATGGTGTAACTAACTTCATCGATACTGAAGAACTGGTACTGATGGGCGGCGCTTCCGAAGTTGCATCTATCATGGGTCTGTCTTCCGCAGCAGCTCTGGCTTGCCTGATGTTCAACCTGTATACTCCACCTTGCTTCGCAGCAATCGGTGCTATGAACTCTGAAATGCAGAATAAGAAGTGGCTCTTTGGCGGTATTGCACTGCAGCTGGGTACTGGTTATACTATCGCATTCTTAGTTTACCAGATCGGTACGTTGATTACAGAAGGTACTGTTGGCGCAGGTTTCGTTCCTGGTCTGATTGCAGTTGCAGCAATGGTAGCTATCGTGGTATACTTAATTCATAAGACAAATAAAGAACTGGAAGCTGAATACGAACTCGACTAATTAACTTCCAGGTTCTGAGCAAAATATCAACAGAAGGGGGATTTCGTATGACTGACTTTATTGTGGGAGCACTGCTTCTCGTATTAGTGGGTGTGGCGATTGCATACATAGTAAAGGAAAGAAAAAAAGGGGTAAAATGCATCGGCTGCGCAGACGGAGCGACTTGTGCTTCGAAGAATAAAGCGAGTGGCTGCAGCTGCAGCATCGACTTGCAGGAGGCTGAAGCTGAAATCAGACAGGCTCTGCGTGACGAGCAAAGTAAGTAATACGGAATGATTTAATCTAAAAAAGATTTAATCTAAGACGAATTTAAGAACACACGAACTGATGAAAACTGAAACGTGACTGAAGTCAAGCTAAAGTGAAATCGGGTCGTGTGTTCTTTTATTGTTTTTTATATATCCCCCTTTTTTTTTCTAAATCAATATGTTAAAATGAGGACAAAGCTATGGCTTATATATATTTTGCGGAGGTAATAGAAAATGAGAATTGTAATTGCAGACGATCCGAAAAATCCCAACGAAGTGATCAACTACATCTACGCATTCAAAGAACTGGGTGTAGAAGACATCTATCCGTCATTAGATCCTAAGGAACTGGAAAATGCAGATGGCATGATTATTTCAGGCAGCGTGTGTGATATTAATCCAGCGCTTTGGGGCGAAGAAAATACTCATTGCAGAATGGTAAATGATGAGCTGGACAAGGCGCAGATTGCAATGATGGATAAAGCAATCGAATTAGGCATCCCAGTAATCGGCATGTGTCGTGGAATTCAGTTTATCAACGTTTACTTTGGCGGAACACTGATTCAGCATCTGAACAGTGCTGAGGCTCACAGACCATATTTACCAGACCGTTACCACCGCGTATTTACAGAACCAGGTTCATTCTTAGATGAGCTGTATGGACCAAGCCTTATGGTTAACTCCCGTCATCACCAGGCGGTTGGCCGCATCGGCAAAGGCTTAAAGTGCTTAGCTAAATGGCGTCCTGATCCTAAAAAGGACGAAATCGGGGAAGATTGGGAAACTGAAACTACAGAATGTCTTCGTCATGAAACATATCCTATTATCGGCCTGCAGTGGCATCCAGAACGTTCATGGTGCCTGGCTTACGATCAGGAAAAGAAAGACGGCGAAAAGATGCTTCTCTATTTCATGAATCTTTGCGAGGAAACTAAGGCTAAGAAAAATGCGTAAATAGAACGAAAAAAAAGCTTTCTGCTCTGGTTATTCCAGAGTGGAAAGCTTTTTTGACAGCTTTTGCTTGTTGATTCCCTACCAATTTCATAGGTATTCCGCTTGAAGTACGATTTCAAAAAACTGGTTGTTTGCCCTGCGTGCATAGACATCTTCAAGCTCCGACTTATGATAAAGGTATCCGACATCGTCATAATACTTCGCCTGACGCGGACACAGCTTGGTGCAAGCACCACACTTTATACATTTGCCGGGAACCAAGCTGGCGTCATTCCTATCTATGGCTCCCATAGGGCATATTTCTGCGCAAAATCCGCACTGCCCACACTTATCTCGATCAGTGAGTGGCTTGACCTTCCTAATGTCGATAGGCTCTCCATGGCGGTCCTGCGGCTGATAATAACCGCCATAATTATGTTCAGCATCAATTCCAGGCACACTGACGCAGGTTTTCAAGTTGCTGCAGCCAGCCTTTTCCAAAACCGAATCTTCAACTTCTAAATTCGCTGCAACTCTCACGGCAAACTCGGAGATTTCCTTAGCATCTGCATCATCAGGTCTGCCGCCGCCCAGAGTGTAAGAAAAACTATGTTCACATGCACAGGCTGCCGCCGCCACAGTGCTAAATCCATTTTCCAGAAGAATATCGCGAAGCTCAATAAGGGAGTTATCGAAAGCACGATTTCCGAAAGTGACTACGGGAATAGCCATCGCATTATTTCCCTGAACAAAAGCCTTGAGATACGGTACAATCAGATTTGGGAGTCGGCCGGCGTAAGTAGGCATGCCGAAGATAACTAAATCATCAGAATTTAGCACGGGGAAACTTTCACGAGCGGATGGCATTGTGAAATCGTAATCAAAAATCTGCGGCTTCGCAGCGTCCGCAGCTCCAGCCGGCGAGCTAGCTAAGGCATCAGCCAGAGCCGATGCTAAGATGGAAACCACATTTTTCGTAGTCTTAGTGGGGCTGAAGTAGATTTTGTAAATTCGTGCAGGTATGCTCATTTTGTTTCTTCCTTTCGACATCTTTCGACAAATTTCGACACAATTCGACAATTATCTATTCACATTCACATTCATATCGGGTAAGCGTGAATCAATGAGAGCTGCTAACACACCGATGGCGATTCCGCTGAACAATCCAGAAAATAGCAATATGCTGAAGTAACTCATCATTCGAACATTTTCAACTATAATCGCAGCAGTGATAAGCTGCCCTAAATTGTGAGCCACACCACCAGCCATCGATACGCCAACCATGCTGAACCAGCCAGTGCGGTATAGCAGATACATGATGACGATGCTCAGAATACCACCGGCGAATGAATACAGCATACCGAAAACACCGCTGAAAAGAAGTCCGGCGATAACGATTCTCACACAGTTTATGGTGAATGCATAGCGAAAGCCCATTCTGTAAATGGCCATAACTATGACTAAATTGGCAATACCCAGCTTAATCCCCGGTATAGGGACTGGTACAGGAATGAGAACCTCCACATAACTGAAAATAAGTGCGAGGGCGGCAAACATGGAACTGAGTGCCAACCTGTGAGTAGAAAGTCCACGTGTAGACTGACGGTGAGCAGACTGACTGCGTCTATCCTGTGATGACATCGATGCCACCTCCTTCGTTCTTATCAGAACCCTTAATTTCAATCATCACCTTATTAGGAAGGCAGACGATGGAATCCTTAGTCTGACTTATAGCCCCGCTGTTTACACAAACCTGATTTTTACAGTTGGAAAAGGTCATTGAAACCTTACCGTCGTTTATGGTAATATAATTTGTGTGGCCATTTTCCTGGACAACCTCAATGGTTTGATCCTGAAGAAGGGAATATGTCCCATAAAGCTGACCATCAACCGTTACGATGGCCTTATCACCACCGGTGTTAGTGGAAAGAGACCACCAGCTGATTCCAATCCCGAAGACCAGAATCAGAAAAAATAAAATGATATCGGCTTTTTTAATCATAAAATCTCCTTAATTTCAATGAGAAAGGTATATAACATATGTATAATACAATCCAAAAAACTCTCAAGCGTGCAGCTGTTCTGCTGCTTGCACTAACCTTTATTATACCACAGATAGGCTGTGCGTCCAACGAAGAAAATACGAATTATACAGGAATCAGCAAGACCGGCTTCTATTTAGACACGATTTGTACTATAACCATATATGGCGTGGACGCAGGCAGCGACCTTGGTGCCGAAATTGCAGCGGCCGCAGACGATGAGGCGGAGCAGACCAGAATCGTGCAGCAGCTGATTACAGATGCCTTTCTGGAATGCGACAGATACGAGAAACTTCTCAGCAAAACTCTTGCTGCCAGCGAAATCTCCAAGATAAACAGTGCGGCGGGTCAGGCTGTTTCGCTGAGCGAGGAAACTAAAGAAGTTATAGAAAAAGGCATCGGCTACGGTCAGCTTTCAGGTGGCTTATTTGATATTACCATCGGAAAAGCCAGCGACCTTTGGGACTTCCACGAAGCAGAGGAAATGGCAGATTTTGCAGCGGACGGAGCGGAAGACGGAGCGGATTCGGAAACCGACAGCTTGCTGCCTGATGAAGAACAGCTTAAAGAAGCAGTGAAACATGTCGACTATAAAAAAATCTCTGTAAACGGAGAAAAAGTACAGCTTGCAGACCCTGAAATGGAAATTGACCTAGGCGGAATCGCTAAGGGATATATCGCAGACAGAGTTACGGAATATCTGGAAGAAAGAGGCGTGATAAGCGCAGTCGTGGATTTAGGCGGAAACATAGTGGCGATAGGCGGCAAGACGAAGGAGATTTTGCCGGAAAGTGACAATGACAGCGACAATGACGGCTCTGACTTCAGCATAGGCATAAAGGATCCTCAGTCGGAGGACGGTCAGCTGCTGGCTGTGTTCTCTGCTTCGGATAAGACCGTGGTAACCTCGGGAACTTATGAGCGATATATGATGGTGGACGGCGTGAAGTATCACCATATTTTGGATCCGAAGACCGGGTGGCCGATTGATAATGATGTGCTGAGCGTGACTATAATAGCAGAAAAAGGCTGTGCGGTAGATGCGGACGGGCTTTCGACCACATGTTTGGCGCTGGGCGTTGAAGAGGGGCTTCAGCTCATAGAGAGCCTTACAGAACCTGCTGTTGAGGCTGTATTTGTAGATGGGCAGGGGCATATTTATACAACCAGTGGTGCACCGGACCTTACGACTAAATAGAATGATTAAATAGAATGATTAAATAGAATTAAGAAAAAGTCTTGAGTTTCGGAGGCGAGAGGCGTATAATATTTTCATGAATATTATTGCAAAGCAATTAAGAAAATATACTGACGAAAAGAGGGATTCCAATGGACAAGAAAAATATCGACTGGGCTAATCTGGGTTTTGGCTATGTTGAAACTGACAAGCGTTATGTTTGCGAATACAAAGATGGTGCTTGGGGCGAAGGCGGCCTGGTTGACAACGCAATGATCACTATGAGCGAATGTGCATGCGTACTGCAGTATGCGCAGACATGCTTCGAAGGTCTGAAGGCTTATACTACTGAAGATGGCAGAATCGTAACATTCCGCCCTGACATGAACGCTAAGAGACTGCAGGATTCTGCAGCCGGTTTATGTATGCCTCAGGTGCCAGAAGAAAAGTTCCTGGAAGCAGTGGATCAGGTGGTCGCAGCTAATGCAGCTTATGTACCTCCTTATGGCAGCGGTGCTACGCTGTATATCCGTCCATATCTGTTTGGCAAGAATGCTGTAATCGGTGTTAAGCCTGCAGAAGAATATGAATTCAGAATGTTCTGTACACCAGTTGGCCCATACTTCAAGGGCGGTGTTAAGCCTCTGACAATCAGAGTATCTGATGTGGACAGAGCAGCTCCACACGGCACTGGTAATATCAAGGCTGGTCTGAACTATGCTATGAGCTTAAAGAATATCATGGACGCTCATGACAAGGGTTTTGACGAAAATATGTATGTAGACCCACAGACTAGAACTAAGGTTGAAGAAACTGGTGGTGCTAACTTTATCTTCGTTACTAAGGACGGTAAGGTAGTAACTCCTAAGTCTAATTCCATCCTTCCTTCCATCACAAGAAGATCTCTGCTGTATGTAGCAGAACACTATCTGGGTCTGGAAGTTGAAGAAAGAGAAATCTATGTCAGCGAACTGAAGGATATGGCAGAAGCTGGTCTTTGCGGAACAGCTGCAGTTATTTCCCCAGTTGGTAAGATTGTAGACCACGGCGAAGAAATTTGCCTGCCATCTGGCATGGATGCAATGGGTCCAGTTATTCAGAAGCTGTATGATACACTGACCGGCATTCAGATGGGCAGAATCGAAGCACCAGAAGGCTGGATTAGAGTAATCGTTGATAACAAATAATAACATCATACAAATACAGAAAAGCAGCCTCAAACGGGCTGCTTTTCTTTGTTAATGCACCTTTTCAGTAGATTTTGAGGAAAGGAGAAGACAAAATCCATGAAAGATGTGGAACTTGCTAAGGATATAGAGGTTATTCGTGCTTTTGCACAGAAGGAACCTGAAAGATTAAATGCTCAGCTTGGGCTGAAGCTGCACGATTGCAGCCGCAGCGAAAGATGGGCTTCGTATAGATTTAAGCGCAAAGAATGTTGGAGAAACCCTTATGGCGGGGTTCACGGTGGAATTATATGCAGTATGATCGATGCCAGCATGGGCATGACATGTGCAGCATTCACCAATTCTTATGTATCCACTGCGGATTTATCTGTAAGCTATCTGAAACCTATGATGAATGAAGATTACATAGTCAAGGTAGAGCTTACGCAGATTGGGAATCGAATGATTCGCTGCATGGCTAAGGTTACAGATGTAGAGAGCGGACAGCTGTGCGCAACAGGCATGTCCAGTTTCATAATTATCGGGAGCCGCGAAGAAAATCGCGATTAGAATTTCATCGAATCCCCCAAAGCTTCATAAGCCTGCTGATTTGCTCGTCTAGCATGTCTGACGGAACCTGATTTTAATAGACATCACTGCGTATCTACAGCCGTTACTGCCTAGCCGCCGTAGCGACGAAAAGCAGAGATTGCCGTTTGCAATTTTTGCGCATATAGATTACGCAGTTTTTTAATTCCAGTATAGTAGTAGCCATCTTCCATAAAGAAAGCTAAGGTAAGCTGCTCTGCTTCCTGATTTTTTTTCATTCAAGGACGTCGGTTTCATAATTTTACCCCCCTTTTTGCTACCAAAATTTTATCACAAGTGGTATACTTAAACTAGCGGTTTTTTGCTTAGATTTAGAAAGAGGTAACACCATGGACGAAAGATTGAAGGCGATTATAGATCGTAGCCAAAATATAGTATTCTTCGGCGGCGCAGGTGTGTCCACCGAAAGCAATATTCCCGATTTTCGCTCGGAAAAAGGACTGTATCAGGCACAGCAGGAATATGGCAGATCTCCTGAGGAAATGCTGAGCCACACTTTTTTCATGCGCAACAGAAAGACTTTTTTCGACTATTATAAAAAGAATCTGATTTATCCAGATGCAAAGCCTAATGCGGCTCATTTAGCGCTGGCAAGGCTTGAGGCTGAGGGCAAGCTGAAGGCTGTAGTCACTCAGAATATAGACGGTCTGCATCAGAAGGCAGGGAGCAAAAATGTGTTTGAGCTTCACGGTTCTGTGCTTAGAAATTACTGCATGAAGTGTCACACCTTCCACAGCCTGGAGGAAATCATGGCACCTGAAAACTGCGATGAAGATGGAATTCCACGCTGCAAATCCTGCGGTGGCGTAGTTAAGCCAGATGTGGTACTTTATGAAGAGGGTCTGGACATGGACTGCATGAACGGGGCAGTTGAGGCCATCGCCAATGCAGATACGCTGATTATAGGCGGAACTTCTCTGGTGGTATATCCGGCAGCAGGTCTGATTCGCTACTTCCGTGGAGAAAATCTGGTATTAATAAATAAATCTGTAACACCATACGACAGCCAGGCAGATCTGGTAATAAATGATGCTATAGGGAAGGTAATGGGGTTTGAAGAATGAACATATTAATTGCAAATGATGATGGAATACAGGCAGAAGGAATTCGCCGCCTGGCGCAGGCGCTCAGCACTAAAGGCGATGTTTATGTGGTAGCACCTGACGGACAGAGAAGCGCAAGCAGCCACTGTTTGGGGCTGCATGATGACCTGGTACTCACTGAGGTTGAAGATTTTGCTGGGGCGAAAAAAGCCTGGAAGCTGTCGGGAACACCAGCGGACTGCGTAAAGGTGGGATATGATGTTTTGAGGAAGCAGGGAATAGCTGTGGATATAGTGTATGCCGGCATAAATCACGGCGGAAATCTGGCCACCGATACCATGTACTCGGGAACCGTTTCGGCTGCTGCTGAAGGAATGTTTTTAGGCCTGCCGGCTGTTGCGGTTTCTGTTTGTAGTCACGCGGCAAAACATTTCGATGCGGCCTGTGATTTGGCTCTTGAGGTTTTCGACCACGCATTCGAGACGAAGGGTCAGGGTCAGGTTATCAGCTTGAATTCACCTAATCTGCCTAAGGAAGAGATTAAAGGTGTAAAAGTTGCCAAGTTGGGAACCCTAACTTATCATGATTGGTTTGAAGAAAAGGAACCTGGGGTATATCGTTATCTGGAAGCACCGATTTTCGATGGAAGCAATGAACCAGACAGCGATGTATATTTAACTAAGCATGGCTGGTCCACCATCGCAATGGTGAAATACGATTTGAATGATTACGAAGGCCTGAAAATGGCAGAAGGATGGAGAATAGGAAAATGATTAAGAGATTAAAAAAGGAAGAAGCAACTTTAGTAGTAATTGATTTTCAGGAAAGACTGATGCCTGCCATGTATGATCGTGAAGACGTGGAAGATAAGGCTGCAAGACTGATTCGTGGATGTAAGGAGTTGGAAGTTCCAGTTGTAGTTA
>CAZLJV010000048.1:0-11402 GCA_964559965.1 uncultured Oscillospiraceae bacterium
ATACAGAACAGAGTTGTGGCTGTTTACTGTAATGTCATTATCCTTGATTTTGATGATACGACGGTTGCCATTAACTTCGAAAATAGCTTCACGGTAGCCATCACCATCAACCGGACGAACTTCATGCAGCTTAACGATGAGAACTTCACCTTCACCCAGCTTAACTTCGCAAGTTTCGCCTTCCTTCAGGGAATGGAAGAAGATATCGGAACCCATGTAACGGAAGTTTCCGTCCTTACGCAGAGATTTTACATAATCCTCGAACACCTTTGGATAGATTGCGTAAGAAATAACTTCACGATCTGTACCTTCCAGATCTAAATCATCCTGTAAGTGCTTACGGATAGCATCAAAATCTTCCGGAGGCAGCAGTTCGCCAGGTCTGCATGTGATAGGCTTCTTGTCCTTCAGAACCAGCTTCTGCAGCTTTTCAGGGAAACCGCCGTGAGGCTGACCCATCATACCTTCGAAATAGGAAACGATGGAATCCGGGAAGTCCATATTAGCAGCCTTATCATAGATATTTTCTGGTGTCAGGTCATTCTGAACCATAAAGATAGCCATATCTCCAACAGCCTTGGAGGAAGGAGTAACCTTTACGATATCGCCCAGCATCTGGTTTACAGTCTTGTACATGTTCTTCACATCTTCGAACTTGTGACCCAGACCGAAGGATTCAACCTGAGGCTTCAAGTTGGAATACTGACCGCCAGGAATTTCATACTTGTAAATTTCAGCTGTAGAAGTTACCAGTTCAGATTCAAAACCAGCATATACAGGTCTTACATCCTTCCAGTAATCGTCAATCTTCTGCAGATCATCAGATACCAGACCTGTATCTCTTCTGGAGCTTTCTACAGCAGCTACTACAGAGTTGAGAGCTGGCTGAGAAGTTAATGCAGACATGGAGTTAAATGCAGCATCCACGATATCCACATCAGCCTGAGCCGCCATCATAATAGTAGCGATTCCGTTTCCGGATGTATCATGAGTATGTAAGTGAATTGGAATGCCCACTTCGGACTTCAGTGCTCTTATCAAAGTCCTTGCTGCCATAGGTTTCAGCAGACCGGACATATCCTTGATGCCTAAGATGTGAGCACCACGCTTTTCCAGTTCCTTTGCCATATTCACATAGTAGTTCAGATCATATTTTGTTCTGGACTGATCCAAAATATCACCAGTATAGCAAATGCAAGCCTCTGCCACCTTGCCCTGGTTCAAAGTTTCGTCCAGTGCTACTTCCATGCCCTCGATCCAGTTTAAGGAGTCAAAGATACGGAATACATCGATACCGCCCTTTGCAGACTGCTTAACAAATTCGCGGATTACATTGTCTGGATAGTTCTTGTATCCAACAGCATTAGCACCACGAATCAGCATCTGGAACAGCAGGTTAGGCATCTTTTCACGCAGCACATCCAGTCTTTCCCATGGAGATTCCTTCAGGAAACGGTAGGAAGTGTCGAAAGTAGCACCGCCCCACATTTCCACGGAGAAGAGATCTTTGCCATAGACAGCCATAGCTGGAGCAATCTTTTCCATGTCCACAGTTCTAACTCGAGTAGCCATCAGAGACTGCTGCGCATCACGCATAGTAGTATCTGTAATCAGCAACTTCTTCTGATCCACAACCCACTTGGACAGAGCTTCAGGGCCCTGTTCGTCTAAAATCTGCTTAGTTCCGCGCAGACCCTGCAGTTCTTCTTTCTTGAATCTTGGGAATACAGGAACGTTGAAGTTTGGCTTCTTGCCCTTAGTTTCATTTACAAATTTATTGCCCAAATATTCGATAACCTTTAATTCACGGTCATCAACCTTTCCGATATTCAGCAGTTCAGGTGTAGCACCGATAAATCCAGTGTCACACATACCTGCACGGAAAGTAGGATGGTTCAGTACGTTGAGCATAAACGGAATGTTTGTCTTTACGCCCTTGATTACAGTTTCGCCCAGAGCTCTTACAGCCTTTCTTCTTGTGTCCTCAAAAGTTCTGCTGTAAGCAGTTACCTTAACGAGAAGGCTGTCGTAGAACGGTGTGATTTCAGCGCCAGTAAATCCGTTACCGCCGTCCAGTCTAACGCCCAGTCCGCCTGGGGAACGGTAGTATTCGATTACACCGGTATCTGGCATGAAGTTGTTGATTGGGTCTTCAGTTGTGATACGGCACTGAATTGCATGACCAGTAACCTTGATGGAATCCTGGCTTGGGATTGCAATTTCTTCAGAATCCAGACGATAGCCCTGTGCCACCAAAATCTGTGCCTGCACGATGTCTACACCAGTAACAATTTCGGATACAGTATGCTCTACCTGAATTCTTGGATTCATTTCGATAAAGTAATGATTTCCGTGCTTGTCAACTAAGAATTCAACAGTACCTGCACTGCGGTAATCCACTGCCTTAGCAATCTTCAGCGCATCATTGCAGATAGCCTGTCTCTGTTCTTCAGTCAGACAGAGAGCTGGAGTGAATTCGATAACCTTCTGATGGCGTCTCTGAATGGAACAGTCTCTCTCATAGAGGTGAACGATGTTTCCTTCCTTATCCCCCAAAATCTGTACTTCGATGTGCTTTGGTCCTTCCAGGTATTTTTCAATAAAGATATCGTCAATACCAAAAGCCTTGGCTGCTTCGGATCTTGCACTGCGGAACTGAGGAAGCAGTTCTTCTGCATTATTTACAATACGCATTCCTCGGCCGCCGCCGCCTGCTGCTGCCTTCAGCATGATTGGATATCCGCAGGATTCCGCAAATGCGACAGCTTCTTCTTCAGTCTGGATAGCCTTTTCAACGCCAGGAATAGTAGGTACTCCTACGGAGTGTGCTACGATTTTAGACTTGATCTTGTCACCCAGACGATCCATCATCTCTGCAGTAGGTCCGATAAATTCGATTCCTGCATCTGCACAGGCTTTTGCGAATTCCACATTTTCTGCCAGGAATCCGTAACCTGGATGAATAGCATCTACGCCCTTAGCCTTGGCAAGTGCAATAATTTCATCGATAGCTAAGTAAGCACCGACTGGCGTCTTGCCCTTACCAATCTGATACGCTTCATCGGCCTTAGTTCGGAACAGCGTATTCTTATCTTCTTCCGAATAAATCGCTACAGTACGAATGCCCAGTTCTCTACAGGCACGGAATACTCTAATCGCGATTTCGCCACGATTTGCAACCAATACTCTTTTGAATTTTTTAATCTCTCCCATGTTCTCTCTCCTAAAAAATCACTTTACCACATGTACGTCCATCTGTGGATAAGGTATTGAAATATCTGCTTCATCAAACGCCAATTTGACCTGTTCAGTCAGTGCATACTTAACCGAATAATAGTTTTCAGTAGCGCACCAAACTCTCAGATCCAGAATCACTGCACTGTCACCGTGCGAAGCTACACCGATGAAAGGAGCAGGATCCCTATAAATGTCCGGATTGGACTCAGCCACCCTCAGCAGGACGGATTTTGCCAAGGCGAGGTCCGAATCGTAGGATATTCCGAATTTGCAATCCACGCGCCGTCTCTCCCTACGGGTGTAGTTTACAATTACGGAAGTATTGATTGTGCCGTTTGGAATGGTGATAACCTTATTATCATATGTGCGCAGTGTGGTCACGAACAGGTCGATTCCGTCCACTTCGCCATAATTCCCGGCAATATCTATTTCATCTCCCTTTTTAAAAGGTTGATTGACTAAGAGCAGCAGTCCGCCGGCAATGTTGCCCAGACTGTCTTTCAGTGCAAGTGCGATGGCAGCTCCCCCTGCACCTAATACTGTAACGAGAGGTGTGGTAGGCACATTGAGTGTCCCCAAAAGCACAACCACAAGCACAATATACAGAACTATTCTTGTCGCACTCAGCACAAAGGTATGCACAGCACCATCCAGCGCAGTCTTTTTCAGGGTCTGTTCCATGATTTTAAGAATTACCTTAACTACAACAAGACCCACCACAAGCACTATGAGTGCATGCAGACCGTATTCCAGCAAACTCAGCATTTTCTGGTTCAGTTCCATAAATTATACCCTCTCATTTCATATTTCACACATGGTTTGGGTGAAATTTATTCGTAAACTCTTCCGCTTCTGCGGCGGTCAAGTTCTTTCAGCAGCTTCTTACGAATACGAATGTCGTCTGGTACGATTTCTACCAGCTCGTCATCATTGATGAATTCCAGAGCTTCTTCCAGTGTAAAAATTCTTGCAGGCGGCAGTTTAACTGCATCATCAGTACCTGCAGCACGCATGTTTGTAGCCTTCTTAGCCTTGCAAGGGTTTACAACCATGTCATCATTTCTGGAGTTCATACCTACAATCATACCTTCGTAAACCTTAGTACCTGGTTCTACGAACATCTGAACTCTTTCGCTGATAGTGTTCAGTGCATATGGAGTACATACGCCTTCTTCCTGAGCAATAGCAACACCGTTAGTTCTCTGAGGAATGTCGCCCTTCCAATCGTCAAAACATTCGAATCTTCTAACCATTGTACCTTCACCACGGGTGTCGTTGATGAACTCACTTCTGTAACCCAGCAGACCTCTGGTAGGTACTAAGTATTCCAGACGGGAATATCCATTTTCGCCAGACATCTGACGCATGATACCCTTTCTGATATTCAGCTTGTTGATTACAGTTCCTGCATATTCATCAGGTACGGAAATTACAACTTCTTCGATAGGTTCCTGAGTCTGACCAAGTTCGCCGCGATGGCAAATTACCTGAGGCTTGGAAACTGCCAGTTCATAACCTTCTCTTCTCATATTTTCGATGAGTATGGACAGGTGCAGTTCGCCTCTGCCGGAAACCTTGAAGCAGTCTGTGGAATCAGTTTCTTCAACTACCAGACCTACGTTTACTTCCAGTTCCTTATTCAGTCTTTCACGGATATGTCTTGAAGTTACATACTTACCAACCTTACCTGCAAAAGGTGAGGAGTTTACCATGAAGTTCATGGACAGAGTAGGTTCTTCGATGTGAATCATCTCCATAGGCTGCGGATTTTGCAGGTCAGTGATGGTTTCACCGATGGAAATGTCTGCAATACCAGAAATTACAACTATATCGCCGGCTTCAGCCTGTTCTACAGCCATTCTCTTAAGTCCACGATAAACGAATACCTGATTTACCTTTCTCTGAACTACTGTGCCGTCTTCCTTAGCCACGCCTACAGTCTGACCTTCCTTGAGGGTACCCTGCGTAATGCGACCAATACCCAGACGACCGATGTAGTCATCATATGCTAAAGTAGAAACCTGCAGCTGCAGCGGCTCATCATTCTTATCTGGATAAGGCTTCACATGCTGAATAATCGTTTCGAAAAGCGGTTCCAAAGTCAGACCGCCGAAACCTGTAGGGCTCTTCTTAATCTTATTTTCGCCTTCGCCGATTTCCATTCCCAAAACTTCCTGCGGATCTCTAACTGCGATACCCTGACGAGCGATACCGTATAAAATAGGGAAGTCTAACTGTTCGTCATTTGCATCTAAGTCCATGAACAGTTCGTAAACTTCGTCTACAACTTCGTCAATTCTTGCATCCTTCTTATCTAACTTGTTGATAAAGAGGATTGGGTTCAGACCCTGTTCCAGTGACTTCTTCAGTACGAAGCGAGTCTGCGGCATTGGACCTTCGCTGGAGTCTACCAGCAAAATCACTGTATCCACGGTTTTCATGATTCGCTCTACTTCTGAACTGAAGTCTGCGTGACCTGGGGTGTCTACAATGTTAATCTTTACATCATTATGCATAACAGAACAGTTCTTAGAATAGATGGTGATACCTCTTTCTCTTTCGATATCATCACTGTCCATTACACAATCTACAATTTCTTCGTTAGCACGGAACACACCGCTCTGGTTCAGAAACGCATCAACCAATGTTGACTTACCTGCGTCTACGTGAGCAATTACAGCAATGTTCACAATCTTTTGTTTTTCACTCATTCGTCGTCCTTCTTTCTGTCTATCTTAATCTAATACGTAACGGTTTCCAAAGGGGTAACACAACCCCACAATATCATATTATTTTACCACATCTGCTAAAGAATTTCAACGGTCCACACATAATATGAATGTGTATACAATTAAAATAGCACCTCTCGCAGCCGCTAAATTTCGGCTGCTCGAAGTGCTACTTTCTCGGATCTATTTAATTCTTCTTATTTAGTCCATCTGCGGTTTGCATATGAACACTGTTTGAGGTCGGATTTTGCGACAAGATTGCCAGCATTATCATAGACCATGATGCGAACTTTGTAGTAGTACATTGCGCCCTTAATACCTGTTGTGTTCACGTACGTTTTGCCGCTCTTAACCAACATAGGCTTGTATCCGGAAGTCTTCTTCATAGAACGGTAGAACTTATACTTAACGCCGTAGCCCAGGCTTTCTAATTCTTCTAAGGCTGCTGCAGTTTCTGCGTCAGGCTTAATGGTAACGCGTATGTTCTTCTTCGCTGTCTTTTCAGAACGAGCTGTGAACTTCATGCTGGAAAGCTTTTCAGTGATCATTTCCAGTTCAGCTTCAGCTGTCATTTTGAAGGTGATGACAACGTTATCGCCAGTCTTCAGACCAGTTACTTCGCTGACTGCACCTAAATCTTTGCCATTTACAGTTACGTTTCCAACTTCGTATCCTTCGTTAGGCTTGATTATTATGGACGTTCCGTCGTCAGAAATTTCCACATCGCCCTTCTTGCCAGAGTCTGCGCTGCCATTGCCGGAATTACCGTTTCCACCAGGTACGTCGCCAGTTCCGCTGTTACCGCTGCCGTTGTTGCCAGCACCGTCATCGCTATCAATCTTGATTTCTGGTTTCTGCACTGGATTTGGACTAGGTACGAACAGGTCTGCACCGCATTTGTCACATCTTGTGAATGGAGCAACGTCATCCAAACAATTTTCAATTTCGGAAGCTTCACATCCGCTCACTGTGCACTCATGTTCATGTCTGCCCTTAGAGCCGTCCACCGCTGTCCAATCACTCCAAGAGTGTTCCGACTTGGCTTCGATAGCCATTTCTGCGCAAAATTCACATTCCACAGCTGTCATGCAGTTGCCGTCGTCTGCTTTTGGTGTATGGCCTTCATTTACAGTCACAACCATCTTTGCAGAAACATTTCCTGCCTTATCTACTGCAACGATTTCCTGTGTGCCTTCAGCTGGGTTCAGTGTAAACTGACCATCAGCATTCAGCGTTACAGTATTACCATTTACAGTAACCTTTTCTAAATTATCATCCTTAACTGTAACAGTCTGTGCCGCACAGTAGACTTTACCGTTTGTAACTCCTGTAACTGCAGGTGCAGTAGCATCAAATACCAGACCGTTAGAGCAGATGTAGCTTGTGTTTCCAGTTCCGTCAGTCAGCTTCGCATAAACGATAACCTTCTGCTCTGGAGACAGACTTACCTTGCCAGTATACTTAACATATCCAGCGGATTCTACTTCATTATCACTTAACGCAGTTTCGCTTAAGAAGTATGCAATTTCTACATTTTCACCGCTGTTATCGTTTGCTGTGATTGTGAATTCCTGAGTGTCCTTATAGAACAGACCGAATGTAATCTTATTCAGCAGGCTTGTCCACTTGTTTTCTCCCAGCTTAATTTCACCAGTAGGTGCATAAACATCCTTCCACTGTGCTTTAAGCGTAATGGAGGTTGCAGTCTGACCTGCTAAATCGCCATAAGTTGCATTATCAGTTACAGCAGTATCGCCAAACTTCCAGCCATTGAATACGAAACCTTCCTTAGGTGCGGTAGGAGTTGTTACACCTTCGAGAACCTTGTCGCTCCACTTAACACCAGTCTTAGGAGAAACCGCAGAACCACCGTTGGAATCGAAGTTTACAGTGTGCAGACGAACATATTCACAATCATCGCAGACACCGTTTACCCAGTTGTGGTTTTCGAGAGCAACTGTAACTGCATGGCAGCACTCCCATTCCTGCTTGTGCTGAGTTTCAGTCTTAACAGACCAGATTTTGCCCTTAGTATGGTTATCTGGAGCAGTTTCGCCATATGGCTGCTGGCAGGCTTCGCATACCGCCTTATCCACGCAGGTAGCTTCACCACCGAAGTGACCATCTTTAACAGTCACAACCATCTTTGCAGAAACATTTCCTGCCTTATCTACTGCAACGATTTCCTGTGTGCCTTCAGCTGGGTTCAGTGTAAACTGACCATCAGCATTCAGCGTTACAGTATTACCATTTACAGTAACCTTTTCTAAATTATCATCTGCAACCTTTACAGTCTGTGCCGCACAGTAGACTTTACCGTTTGTAACACCTGTAATTACAGGCGCCTCATCATCAATAAAAATACCGTTAGAGCTGAGATAAGTAGTATTTCCACCCTTGTCAGTCAGCTTAACATAGACAACACACTCATAGCCAGGAGCAATGAGAGTCGGCTCAGAATATTTTGCGAAGGTAGCAGTTTTAAGTGCCTCTTCATCAAGCACAGTTTCGCTGAACAAGTATGAAATTTCAACCTCATCGCTGTTATCACTTGCTGTAATCGTCATGGTCTGCGCTGTTTTATATGACAGATCGAATGTAATATCATCCTGTAGTTCAGTCCATGTATTTTCACCAATCTGAAGGCTGCCTGTTGGGGCAACTACATCCTTCCACTGGGCCACCAGCTCGATGCTCATCTTAGTATCGTCTCCAGCCAGTGCCCCATAAGTTTTATACGTATCTACATCTATGCTACCGCATTTCCAGCCGTCAAACACAAATCCTTCCTTATTGGTTGTCGGTTCAGATATGTTATCCAGAATATAATCGTTCCACTTAACATCATTCATCACCGTTTCACCAGACAGCTGGCCGCCATTTGGATTTAAGGTCACAGAATATCCGCCTTTCGGATTCCAGTTTGAATAATAGGAACGCGCACCGAAACTGCCAGACGGAATAGTTATGGTCATGTTGTTAGATCCCTTTAAATCAGTTCCGCTCCAGCCTGTAAAAATGAATCCCGTCCACATAGGAGGGTTGGTTATTACGATGTCATCATCATCAGCAGTATATTTATTAGGATTTCCATCAATTCTAACTTTACTACCGTTAATATCATATGTAATCGGGAATACCAGATTCTTTATGCCTAAAACTGGTCTTTTGATTCCCTCTTCATACTTCCATGTCCCAGCAAAATCCCAGCTGCTCGGCTCTGTCGTAAATGTCTCCTGGACTGCGAACTGGTCTTCAGTGATTGCACTTCCCACTTCATTGCTGAAAGTTACTCCGTCTGCATTACAGCCATCCAGATAGAAACAATTGCTTATAACATCATATCTGTCATTAATAGCTATTCCGATTACTCCACCGCGGCCAGCTTCAACTTTAGTGCCTTCTGCAGCTGTGCTTTCACTTGCAGAGCTCCACTCATAGATTTTGCCCATATTATAGCAGTCGTCCACGAATATTTCTCTGTCTCTTACTATGCGAACAGCACCAACCACGCCGCCTGTGTTATTGGAACCATATACATCGCCAATGTTATAGCAATCGTTAACACCTGTATCTACATTGTCTTGAGAACTATAGATAAAACCAACTACACCGCCTGTGCCTACATGGTAACCATTTGTAGGTGCTATGTCCTTATCGCCAACACCGTAAACGCTGCCCTCGTTGTAGCATGATTCTACAATCCCTGCATACAAATCGCCAACTACACCACCAGCAGCATAATAGGAATACAAATCACTCATATTGGTCTGGCAGATTACAGTATTCTTATTATAGCAATTGACAACTGACCCTTTCTGTACCCAGCCAACTACGCCGCCTACCTCATCCAATCCATTTACCTGGCCATTATTATAGCAGCTGTGCACTATAGTATTACCACGCGTGTTCCCGGCAATACCGCCTACAGCATTAGCTGTGACATTTATGTTGCCCTCATTATAACACTTGTATATGTAGTTAGTATCTCCATAACTTGGATATGAGTCTCCTATGATTCCGCCCGTCATGTAGATATCGCTGGTTATATCACCATAATTGTTACATCTGGTAACATTTAGTTGCGATCCATAAGCACTCGCAACACCGAGAATACCTCCAACACCACGGTTTGAATATTCTCCCTCAATAGATTTTCCAGTTATCGTACCTCTATTGGTGCAGTCAGCTATATTACCATATGCGTGCTCACCGACTATACCGCCGATTTGTCCATAAGTACCAGTTACAGTTCCGGTAAACTCGCAGTTCTTAATGTCACTGCGATTAACTTCACCAGCTATGCCGCCAACCATTCCATGACCATAGACATCTACATTGCTGGTGCAGCCACTTACAACATTACAATATCGTATCTTGCCTGCAATACTGCCAACTCTGTCATTACCTATGATAGTACCGCCGTTCATCTTGACATTCTTGACTTCAGAGTTCGGCGATGATATCTCTGCAAACAGCCCAACACGGTTTTCTTCATCCTGATTAATATAGATTCCGCTGATGGTATGATTCTGACCATCAAAAGAGCCTGTAAAGTAAACATTGTTTAGCATTATAGGCTCACAATAACCAATAGGAACCCACTCTTTTCCGGAAAGATCGATATCAGCGTCAAGCAATATGGTCTTTCCCCTCATCGGGTCGATTCCTTTGTCATCGTTCATCTCATTTACAAGCTTAGCAAGTCCAGCTAACTGCTCAGCTGTGGTAATTGTAAATGTTGTTTCCTTCTCATCATACCAACTCGTATCTGCAACATCCTGCCAGCTTCCACTTACCACTGGGGGTTCTGTGCTTCCTGCAAATGCTGCCGTCGGCATCATTGTAATCACCATACATATGGAAATCACAAGATTCAAAATCCTCTTTTTCAATACTTTTACCTCCCTATGAGTTACGCACCTACATATCCACCGTACACAGAAATAACATGCGTATGTTCTCAAGCATACTCTTATGTAGATTCTACCACAGGATTGGAGAATTTGTAAAGGTTATAGTATTATCTGACCTGCCCTAACTTTGTTCTATTTTTGTATCATATATACCTGTTTGTGCATAGTATGATTCCAGAGTAAGATTACAGAGTATATTCGAAAACCTAATTTTACCATAGAATGAATGGAGGAATTCAAATGCCAACCATCTATCTTAGTCCATCTACGCAGGAATACAACCTGTATGTTACAGGCAACAGCGAGGAGTATTATTCCAACCTTATCGCCGATGCCATGGTGCCCTACCTTCGAGCCAGCGGGATCGATTTTATCCGCAACGACCCAGGCGGAACAGTCTCAGACTCCATCGCATCATCAAACGCTGCTAATGTAGATTTTCACATAGCCATTCACTCAAACGCCGCCCCTCCAAACCTGGCTGGAATACTGCGAGGTCCCGATGTGTACTATTATCGGC
>CAZLJV010000049.1:0-11265 GCA_964559965.1 uncultured Oscillospiraceae bacterium
ATGTTATTTGATTCTCATACACATTTGAATAATGAAGATATGACTGAAGAATATCTTCAGCAGCTTTATAAAGAAATTGAAAAGTCAGAAGTTAAATATGTTTGCGATGTCGGTTTTGACTTAGGCAGCTCTTTGAAGGCGGTGGAACATGCTAAGCAGCTTCCTTGGTGCTATGCTGTAGTTGGCGTGCATCCCCATGATGCCAAGACCATGGACGAAGATATCTACACCATGATAAAGAGTTTAGCAGGTAAAGATAAGGTTCAGGCAATCGGCGAAATCGGACTGGACTATCACTACAACTTATCTGACAAGGAAAGCCAGAGATATTGGTTCCGCAGACAGATTCAGCTGGCTAATGAGCTGAAGATGCCTATCGTCATTCATTCAAGGGAAGCGGATCAGGAATGTATGGATATTCTTAAAGAGGAAGGTGCTTTCAGCGATGAACGTTGCAGCTGGTTCCCTATGCGCAAAGGTCCTGATGGACAGATGATGAAAGATGCGAGAGTTCTGCTTCATTGCTACAGCGGAAGCCGTGAAATGGCTGAGCAGTATGTAAAATTAGGGGCTACACTTTCAGTGGCAGGGCCAGTAACATACAAAAATAACAAAAAAACACCTGAAGTGGTGCAGGCTATTCCTATTGAGTTTTTGTTGGTAGAAACAGATGCGCCATATTTGACACCGGAACCGTTCCGTGGAAAGAAGAATAAGTCGCCTTATGTGGAATATACAGCACGCCGTGTGGCTGCTATTAAGCAGATGCCTTATGAAGAGGTTGCTGAGAAGACTTGCAATAATGCGAAGGTTTTCTTCGGAATTGAGTAACTGAAGGTTTAGCTACAGCCGCAGCTAAACCAGTTTAAGATATTCGACAGGCAGTTTCGACATTTTTGGCATAGATATTATGCTATCATACTCTCTATAATGAGAGGTGGAGAGTATGAAACTTACTATAAATGTAGGATATGCGTCGCAGGCGGCACGAACAGTCGGGTGCGCCGCCCCGACCGAGACGGTCGGAACGACCGAGGCGGCCTGCGGCGATACAGCTGTGTCTTGCTGGCTGCCGGGCGGTAGCCGGGCAGTGATTTTGTCAGATGGCATGGGGCATGGGAGTGTGGCGGCCGCAGAAAGCCGGGCGGCAGCCGGGCTGCTGCGGAGGTTGCTGAAGAAGGGCGTTCCTGCGGCGAGGGCTATTAAAGAAGTTAACCGCATGTTGCTTGAGCGCAGTAAGAAGGAAGGTCAGCGGAACGGTCAAAAGGAAATCTTCGCCACAGTGGACTTAACCCTCATAGACCCAATAAAAGGGAAAGCACAATTCTACAAACTGGGAGCATCGCCGACCTACATCATACGCAGCAGCAAAATCCGCAAGATTCAGCAGCAAGCACTGCCTGTGGGGATTTTGCCGGGAATAAGGCTGAAGCGAGCCACCGCTAAAATCGCAGCAGGCGATGTGATAATCATGACATCTGACGGAATTGCGGACTCGGGCTGGCAGCGAGGCGATGGAGATTGGATTAAATCGTTTTTAGGCGATTTTTATACAGAAAATGACGGAAGGCTGCGAAAAGACGGGATTGCTTACAGCAGCCGTGCGATGGCGCAGGATTTATTGTGCGAGGCGAGGAAACGCTGCGGTGACGGCGACGAAGCTGACGATGCAACAACTGTAGTTATTGCAATTGGTGAGAATAAGAGAAAGACGAAAGATGAAAAATAAGATTTTGAGAACCATGCTTGAGCACGACATGCTGACGCGCGGAATGCATGTGGTTATCGGCTTGTCCGGCGGGCCCGACTCTATGTGCATGTTTGACGTTTTTTGCAGGTTGGCGGGCGACTGGGATTTGAAGCTGCATCCTGTGCATGTGAATCATAAATTCCGTCCGGGGGCGGCGGAGGCTGACCAGAAATTTGTGGAGGAGGCTTGCATCGAGGCAGGCTGGCCGTGCAAAACCTTCATATATGACTGCAATTCCATAGCCAAAGAGCGTGGAATGACATCTGAGGAAGCCGGTCGCTTCGTGCGATACGAGGCATTCGAGGCGGTAGCCAGAGAAATTTCAGACTCGACACAGACAGAAATTGCCATTGCGGTGGGTCAAAACGCAGACGATCAGGCAGAAACGGTGATATTTAGGATTTTGCGGGGTACAGGCGTGGATGGACTGGCAGGAATCGCCTATTTGCGATGGAATGAAGAGGGCAGAAAAGTCATTCGTCCTCTCTTAGATTGCAGTCGCCGCGAAATCGAGGAATACTGCGCCGAGCGCAACCTCAATCCAAGGCGTGATCATACCAACGAAGAGCCGATTTATATGCGCAACCAGATTCGTCTGGAACTGCTTCCTATTCTTCGCAAAACATTTAATCCAAACATTACCGCTGGGCTGAACCGATTGGCTGCCTCGGCTTCTGTGGACTCGGATTTTATCTGGAGTCAGGCAGAGAAGTGCTATGAGGCTGCGGTTTTGAAGGAAGATGAAAAGGAAATCGAATTCTCCCTGAAAGATTTGTTGAGTTTTCACGAGGCTATCAGAATCCGATTATATAATAAAGCACTTGAACAAATTGGACTTGAGCAAAATGTGAGTGCTGCACATCTGACAGGTGTGGAGGCTGTGGTGGCTTCGGCTAATCCATCTGCTTCATGGGATTTGCCGGAGGGATTCGCAGTGGAACGAAGATATGAGACAGTCTGCTTCTTTAAGCGTTCACAATGTGCGGAGGCAGGGAAGCTTAAAGTGTCGATTTTCCCGTCTCGGGCAGAAGTCAAAGAGGCGTCTGTGGCCGAGGCAGACAAAGCGGCAGACAAAGCGGCAGAGAACGCACCTGCACTTCGGGCGGCTGCTGAGCAGACCGCTCGTGCCTACTTCGATGCACAGGCGCTGCAAGATGTATATGGAGAAGATGCGGCTGAGAAAATCACTCTTCGAACCAGAATGCCCGGTGACTTTATGACCATTTCAATCGGAGGAAGTCTTCACCGCAAAAAGCTGCAGGACATCATGGTAGACGGAAAAATTCCGAAAAACCAGAGAGAAAAAGTGCAGTTGGCAGCGATAGGAAGCGAGATTTTATGGATTTTGCCGGGAGAAAACCGAAAAGGACGCATTTCCAGTGCATATAAATCGCTAGAAAGCGGCGAGAGGACGATAATAGCTCTTGAATATTTGTTTTAGGTATGATAAAATGATTAGGATTATTTGTGACAGAAAACAACTTTCCTTTGGTAAGGAATGGTGAAATTTAGGTCCGAATCCAAAGGTGTGAAAGGGGAACAAAGTGAAGAAATTTGCAAAAAACATGGGTATCTACCTTGTTCTGTTTGCAGTTGTACTGCTGGTTGCATATTTTTACCAGGGTGCTATGCCTAAAGATGCTGCGACAGTGAAAGAGGTACCGTTATCTGAATTTATCCAGCATTTGGAGAATGAAGAAATTAAAGAAATCAATGTTACAGAAACTAAGCTGACTGGTACCATTGATGACAAGACTGTTGTATATGCTTATGTAAATTCCAGCATTGAACTGATGACAATCTGGGATGACTACTGCCTGCCACAGCTGGCAGAAGGAACACTGAAGGAATATTCCAGTGATGCGCCGGATACAGGCTCTGTATTTTTGAGCTTACTGCCGACACTGGTAATGATTCTGGCTCTGGTTTTCCTGTTCTATTTCATGATGAATCAGGGCGGAAACGGAAAGGCGTTCCAGTTTGCTAAGTCCCGTGCCAAGATGGTTAAGGGCGGCGACAAGAAGGTTACATTTAAGGATGTAGCTGGTCTGGATGAAGAAAAGCAGGAACTGGAAGAAGTAGTAGACTTCCTGAAGGATCCTGGTAAATATAGAGAATTAGGTGCTCGTATTCCTAAGGGTATCCTGTTAGTAGGCCCTCCGGGTACTGGTAAGACTTACATTTCTAAGGCTGCTGCAGGCGAAGCTGGTGTTCCATTCTTCACCATCAGTGGTTCTGACTTCGTAGAAATGTTCGTCGGTGTAGGTGCGTCCAGAGTTCGTGACCTGTTTGATCAGGCTAAGAAGAATGCACCTTGTATCATCTTCATCGACGAAATCGATGCTGTAGGTCGTAAGCGTGGTGCCGGAATCGGCGGCGGTCATGATGAAAGAGAACAGACTCTGAACCAGCTGCTGGTTGAGATGGACGGTTTCGCAGAAAATTCCGGAATTATCATCTTAGCTGCAACTAACCGTCCTGACATTCTGGACCCTGCATTGCTGAGACCTGGTCGTTTCGACCGTCAGATTGTAATCGGAACTCCAGATATTAAGGGCCGTGAAGAAATCTTTAAGGTACACAGCAAGAATAAGCCTCTGGCAGATGATGTTACTCCAGAAGTATTAGCAAGAAGAACTCCAGGATTTACTCCTGCTGATATTGAAAACCTGTTAAATGAAGCTGCACTGATTACTGCTCGCAGAAACGGACGCTTCATCCGCATGGAAGAAATTGAAGAAGCTATCACTAAGGTAATTGCAGGTCCTGAAAAGAAGAGCCGTGTAATCAGCGAAAAGGAAAGAAAGCTGACTGCATTCCACGAAGCAGGTCATGCTGTTGTGGGAAGACTGCTTCCTGGCAGCGACCCAGTGCATCAGGTTACCATCATTCCGAGAGGTCGTGGAGGCGGATTTACAATGTCTCTGCCTAAGGAAGACCGCTACTATGCTACTAAGAAGGGTATGTTTAATGATATCATTGAACTGCTTGGCGGTCGTGTAGCTGAACAGCTGACTCTGGATGATATCAGTACAGGTGCAAGCAATGATATTCAGCGTGCAACAGAAGTAGCTCGTGACATGGTAACTAAGTACGGTTTCTCCGAACTGATCGGTACTGTAAATTACAGCAGCTCCGAAGAAGTATTCCTTGGAAACGATTTTACTTCTCACAAGAATTACTCCGAAGAAAAGGCGAGAGACATCGATGCAGAAATCAAGCGTCTCATCGACGAAGCATACAAGATGGCAACTCAGCTGTTAAGCGACAACATGGAAATCTTAGAAAGAGTTGCCAATGCGCTTCTGCTGGTTGAGACTATCGATGGTCAGCAGTTCGAAGACCTGTTTACAGGTAAGTATACAGCAGAAGAACTGGCTGAAAATGTGAGAATTTCACACGAAAAGAAGAAAGAAAAAGATGCTGAAGAAGCGGCTGAGCGTGAACGTCTGCGTAAGGAAGAAGAAGAACGCATGCTTGATGAAAAAGCGAAGCTCAACGCAGAAGTGGCAGAAATGGTAGCAGAAACTGGCGGCAGAATTGTTACGCTGGGGCATGATGGAAAAGCAAGCCTGAATGAAATCCCTGCGCAGCGCAGCCAGGAAAAGGCAGCTGAAGCAGATGCTGAAGCTGAGGCAGACGCGGCAAAACATGAAGACTCCAACTCTGTTTCCAATGCTAACTCTGACCCAGATGCCGATTCTGACGAAAAGAAGGATATGTAGAAAATACAGAAAGATAAAGAGGCTGAGAAATGAAAGTAACAGTAAGAGATTGTCTACAACTGGAATCATTCAGACAGTGTATTGTCGTTGCCGGCGAGCGCAATCTGGACAACCGGGTGAAGAGTATATCTGTGCTGGATGCGGCGACAGTCGAAGATGCGAGAAACTACAATGGTAACCCAGAAGAGATGGTATTAACCTCTTTTTCCGGCATGAAGGACAAACGCAGCATGCAGTGCGAAACCGTTCGCATGCTGGCTAAGTCTGGTGTTGCGGCTATGGCGGTTTTTCAGAAGGGAAACAACGATACGCAGGTACCTAAGGAGTTAATCAATGCGGCAGATGAGGCAGGCTTGCCTCTGATGATCATGGTAGACAGCCAAAAGGGTGGGTATTCACATCTAATAAAGGATGTTATGGATCAGATTTTGTATGGAAGCAATTTCAAGAACAGTCTGATAAACAACACGGTATTTCATCTGTTGAATTTCGAAAAGCACAGCGGGTTCGCACTGGCACTGCGTGAAGCCGCTATTAACAACGACTTCCAGGTGGTGCTTCTGAGCGAAGACTTCAATCCTGTGCTTACAATCGAAACGAGACAGCGCACTACAGTAGACGAAGCTATTAAGAGAGGAAAGCAGATTGCATTAAACCTGTCAGAAGTATATAGCTTAGTAGACATTGACGGCGTGATGACATACTGGGGATTAGTTACTATAAATGGTGAAAAACATTATCTACTCATTGTGGATAATGAAGATAATTATTCTTCAGGAGAAATTACTAAGCTGGCAGAAATCATAGAGCTGGCAATGGGAATGTGGAAGTACACACCAGAGCGTGATGCTAAGGCAGAATTTGCCAAGGCACTTATCAGAGGAAACAAGTCACTGGCATATTCTCTGAAAGATGAAGCAGGTGTGAAGCCTAACGAAATCATAAGCGTTTTCCATGCCAGAGGAATTGAAACCAGCGAAGGTGAAGAAGTTATCAACTCCTTCCGTGAAAAGGGTCTGATTAACTACATCCGCATAGCTGAAGGAAATGAAACCTTCGGAATTCTGTTCCACGGAGGCAAAAATCTTCAGGAATGTGAGCTTAACGAAAAGGCTGTATGCACACAGCTGTTTGATAAGCTGAAGGCTCAGGACGGAGTGAGAATTTTCCATGTGACTGGAGTAAACGGAATTGAGGGAGCAGGTGACGGTTTCAGATTGATAAATGAAACATGGTCATTCGTAGAAGGCATCTTCCCTTACAAGAGAGTATTCTCCAAGTATGAACTCGTTCTGGTTTCCAACTGCATCAATATTCAGGTGCAGGGCGGAAATCTCAAGAGCAACTACATGGAACTGGTAGAACCGTTCAGCAAGGAAGGGGATAACAAGTCCCGTCAGCTTCTGGAAACGCTGGAAACATTCGTTTTAGATGCAGGAATGAACAGCTCTAAGACATCGGAATTCATGGGAATCCATACTAATACTGTGCAGTATCGATTAAAGAAGATTAATGAGATATTAGGTGCAGAGATTACCGGAAACCGAGTAATTCCAGGTCTGACAGTTGCACTTGCACTGAAGCGTTTGGAGCGTGTAGCGAAATAAAATATTTAAGGCTGGCCTGCTTCGGCGGACTAGCCTTTTTCTTTGATAATTTTTGTGACGAAAGGAATCATATATCCATGACAGAAACAAAGAATAATAAATATGAAAGAAAATTAAAAATAGGCAATCTGCAGTTAGAAAATCCTTTTTTCTTAGCTCCAATGGCGGGAATCACAGATGCTCCGACAAGAAGACTTTGCAAAGAACAGGGAGCAGCGCTTACATACAGTGAAATGGTAAGCGGAAAAGGGCTTTGGTATAAGGATAAGAATACCGGCAAGCTGCTGCAAATATATGAAGACGAAAAGCCTATGGCGATTCAGATTTTTGGGCATGAGCCTGATGTGATGGCATTCACTGCCAGAGAGCTTGACTCATACGAAAACGCCCTGCTCGATATAAATATGGGCTGCCCTGTGCCGAAAATCGTAAAAAATGGTGAAGGTTCGGCGCTGATGAAGAATCCTGATTTAGTCTACGATATAGTAAGCGCAGTGGTGAAAAACAGCTCTAAGCCAGTTACAGCCAAAATCCGTGCAGGCTGGGACGAAAATTCGCTCAACGCAGTCGAAGTTGCCCACGCTATTTCGGCGGCAGGTGCTGCAGCTGTAGCAGTGCATGGAAGAACGAGAGAACAGTTTTATAGCGGAAATGCAGACTGGTCTGTAATCGCTAAGGTTAAGCGAGCAGTAGATATTCCGGTTATCGGAAACGGTGATGTTGTAGATGCAGAATCTGCACTGCGAATGATGGATGAGACAGGCTGCGATTTCGTTATGGTAGGACGAGGTGCTTTAGGTAATCCATGGATTTTTCGTGAATTAGAAGCCGCATGGAAGGGCGAACCTGCACCTGAAAAGCCAACCACAGAGGATAAAAAGCAGATGATGCTTCGCCATTTTAGAGATCTAATGGAGATGAAGGGGGAATATGCAGCCGTTAGAGAAATGCGAAAGCATGTGGGCTGGTATCTTAAAGGAGTTCACGGAGCAGCATCTTTCCGCGGTGCAGTGAACCAGATTACTAAGGCAGACTTGTTAGAGGAAGCCATATTGAATATCGGAAAGTAGTGAAAAGTAACATGGAATGGCAGCATTTCCATATTTTCACTATGCACCGTGCTTAACAAAAGTATATTCTAATATGATATAATCAAGAGGGGTTTTAGGCGCCAAACGAATAAACGCAAATGAAACCAAATAAAAGAAAACAAAATAAAAGTAAACAAAAAAATTAGAGCAGCAAAAGCTACTCTAACATTGGTTTTCCATGACTAAATAAAATTTGATTGACTTTGACGATGGTCATTCTATGGTTAAATCCAAAGATTAACATGCTGTCTCTCGGAATGCGTGCGTAAAGCGGTGCAAAACCGTTCTTTCTAAGCAGCTTCTGAGTTTCCTTCAGAGTGAGTTCCATCGCTATGCAGATTGCAAGCAGCTTGTCACGAGACGGATGGCGAGTACCCGACAAAATCTGATAAGCATATATCTCATTCAAATTGCAGGCCTTAACTACATCGGCGCGAGTCATACCTTTTTCGTTTAATATCGTCTGCAACTGCAGATGAAGGTCATCGGTGAACTGAGACTCACGGTTTTCTCTTAAAAATTTATCAAGAGACTTCGTGGATTTTAGTTGGTTTTCTAAATTTGATGTCGACTGATGTCGACTTCTTTGGCATAACAATCTCCTTTATATTCCGTTATTATATCACATTGGGAGGAAATAAACACTGCTTGATTTGTTGATTCAATTCGACGAGCATCCAGACGGGCAGAAAATCGTCAGACGAACATATAAAGACGATGTGCCTGCATATAGAGCACTGAAAAATCATAATTGCGAGAATTTACCGAAAGTATACTATGCCGAAATGTGCAATGGTGTATTTATAGTTGAAGAAGAATTCATCGACGGAGTCTCGCTTCAGGAAATTTTAGACGGCGGTGGCCGAATGACCATGGAAAAAGCCAGCAAGATAGGCATGGATGTCTGCGAAGCGTTGCAATTCCTCCATACAAAAGGCTACATTCACCGAGATATTAAGCCAGAACACATAATCATGACGCCGGAAGGACGAACAGTACTCATCGACTTAGATGCGACCATGTAGATTCGCCCCGACCGAAATACAGATACACAGCTCATGGGTACAGCCATTTATGCCGCACCCGAACAGTTCGGACTGGTTCGTTCCGACCAGCGCACCGACATCTACGGAATGGGAATACTTCTCAACGAGATGATAACCGGCGCACATCCTGTGGTGGAGCGCTGCCGCGAGGGAAAAATCGGCGACATTATCGAACGCTGCATACGCATAAACCTCGACGAACGTTACCCGTCAGTTTCTGCACTGCGAGACGATTTGAACGAGGCTTTAGGAAATCCTTCCGCTCCGCAAAATCCGACCACCCCGCAAAATCCGACCACCCCAGGTGTTTCATCGCCCTCGAAGTACCCAGCGACCAATAAAAAAGCCAAGATTGCAGCGATGGTGCTGGCAGCAGCGATTTTGCTGGGAATAGGTGCATGGGCAGCATCTTTTATTGGAGGGCAGCCAGTCGAAAATCCAGATGCTCAGATAGATGACGAGCCGGGAATTTATCAGGAAGATGAAGAACCAGATGGCGATTTAGATAAAGATGAAGACAAGGATTCTAAGTCCGAAGATACTTCCAAGAAGGACAACACTTCCAAGAAGGACGGCACTTTCATCGACAATACATATAAGGTAACTGCGGATTCGCAGATTGGAAGAATTGTAGGCTGGGATTCTAAATATAATGGATGGACGATAGATTCCGAAAGCAGTGAAATGGGTGCTACCGGATATATACATACATCTAAGGGCGGTAAATCATACAAGATTAAGGTTGTAGTTATGGGTGAACCCATGAGTGCATATAACTGTATTCCGACTTTTTCTAATATAAAGAATGGTTATCTGAAGCCTGGTGGAAAGGCGATTGGTCAGCAGAAGCCAAACCAGATTTTTGTGGATTACAACCCATCTGAGAAAACTACGCTGTACCTGGCTGCGCAGGTAAACTTCTGGAATATAGTGCCATCATGCACTGATGAGCATGTTAGGATTACGAAATATGAAGGGGCACCGGACTGGCAGTATCCTTTATATAAGATGACTTTTGAGAATAAAGAAGGCGGAAATGTGCAGACAATTGTGACATCTTCAATCAACACACTGGCGATATACTTCAGAGATGAGACTTTGTAAAAAGGTATAGGATGTATAGCACTGAAGGGTAAATGGAAAAAGGTTGCATTTTCATTCTAAAAATGGTATTATTACAGATGTATGGCAACAAAGGGAGGCATAGATTGAAGACAATATCCATTTTATTTACTGAATATACTGATTTCACATCACGTTTAGTGCATTACTATACAAGAAGAGGGTATACACATATATCAATAGGATTACATGAAGAAAATGAATATTTCTATTCATTTAATACCAGAGGATTCAAAAAAGAATACCCTAAGAAGCATAGAAACAGAACTAAAAATAATATTTGCTATTTATTAGAAATTTCAGATGAGTGTCATCAGAAACTGGAGGAACTAATAAGTGCTTTTGAAAGGAAAAAGGAAATACATAAATATAACTGGATTGGAGTAGTATTATTGTTTTTAAACATATCATATAAGACTAAACATAATTTCTATTGCACACAGTTTGTAACACACCTGCTTGCAGAAGCAGATATCATTAAGTGGAAACACAAGTATAGACCGTATTTCCCTAGTCAAATTTTGAAAGAATTACACAACTCTCCTTTGATCAAGAAGATTATTCACAATCCAATATGATAATCTTAAATAAGAAAACAGCGCAGGCATGATATGCTCCGCGCTGTTTTATATTATATGATTTTATATTAACCGAAATATCTCTTCAGCAGGCCTTCGAAAGCAGCACCGTGTCTTGCTTCGTCCTTAGCCATTTCATGAACAGTATCATGGATTGCATCCAGATTCTGCTGCTTAGCTAAAGTAGCCAGAGCCTTCTTACCAGCGCAAGCACCAGCTTCAGCATCTACACGCATTTCCAGATTCTTCTTGGTGGAATCAGTTACAACTTCACCTAACAGTTCAGCGAACTTAGCAGCATGTTCAGCTGCTAAGTTCGCTGAACTGTTAGGTGAAGTTGTAACTG
>CAZLJV010000050.1:0-11055 GCA_964559965.1 uncultured Oscillospiraceae bacterium
TCGTAGAAGCTGGCGAAAAAGAAAATCTCATCGAAGAAAAAATCGCACTGGAAAATATTGAACTTCCGGACCTGCATTTCTGGGCAAGCCATGTACTGAATTCGACACCGGTTTCAGGCTTTATAGGTAAGGACAGGGAGTGGATGCTGAAGCGGCTTAATCGCAGCATCGATGATTTCAATGAAGAACGCTTCGCAAAGAACTTCCGCAGAACTCACCTCTGATTTTCGAAGCTGATTTTGCAAAAGTCTAAAAATCAGCGGTTATTTTTGGAAATCTGGCCAATGGACATTTCTAAGATTTCTGTGATATGCTATATATTGTAGCATGTAAAAAGGGGGATTTTAGAGATGGGTAAAAGAACAAAAAAATTAATATTGGACCTTCTCGCTGATGTGGTAGGAGGCATACTTATCGCTGTGGGAACTTACAATTTCGCAGCGGCGGCAGAATTTCCAATGGTGGGACTTAACGGTATAGCACTGATTTTTTATCATTTGTTTGGGACTCCAATCGGTGCGGTTTCGCTTTTGCTGAACATTCCGGTGAGCATAATCTGCTTCAAAACGCTGGGGAGGAAGTTTTTCTTAAACTCGCTCAGATCCATAGTGATAACTTCAGTTATTATGGACGTGTTTGCACCGATGTTTCCTGTGTACGAAGGTGATTTGCTGCTGGCAGCGATTTGCACAGGGATTTTGTCAGGGGCTGGATATGCGCTCATCTTCCTGCGGGATTCTTCTACAGGAGGAACGGATTTCATAACCATGTCCATTAAGAAGAAAAAGCCACACCTTTCCATCGGAAACATTTCTTTCGCCATAGAGGCGATAACAATCGTCATCGGTACTGTGACCGTATCAAAACAAATAGACGCACTGATTTATGGTATAATAATCAGCTATCTGATGTCTATGGTTATGGATAAGGTGATGTATGGCACATCTTCGGGGAAGCTGGCTCTGATTGTGACTCGGAAACCAAACGAAATTGCACAGCGCATTGAAGATGTGTCTGGCAGAGGCTGCACTTTCTTAGAAGCACGAGGCGGATATACTGACGGCGACATGGATGTGGTTATGTGTGCATGTAACAATAAGCAGATGTTTCCGATTCGCCGCGCGGCAAAGGAAACCGACTCAGAATCATTTATTATTATCTTAGAATCAAATGAAGTGGTAGGCGAAGGATTCAAGCATGCGTAGCTTGAATCCTTTTTTACGAAAAAGCTGCGATTCAGGTGGAAACCGCCGTGCGGAGACCGCCTCAGGCTTTTTCTTCAGCAGTCCAGCGCTTGCCCTGCCATGTGTCACGGATTCGCAGCTGGTCGTTTATGCCATTTAAGATTGTGCGCTTGTTGAAACTCCACGGCGGAGTGATTAAAATTGATCGAGGTGCGTCACCGGTGAGACGGTGAATAGTAACCTGAGGCGGAATCAGCTCGAGACATTCAACTACCAGATTCACATATTCCTCAATAGATGCGAAAGGCTGGTAATCTGAATAATCTATTGCCATTCGAGAGCCTTTGACAACATTTAGCAGATGGAGCTTCATACCAAACAGATCAGGCTGGTTGGCAACATAGCGGACGGAATCCAGCATCATTTCACGAGTTTCCCCTGGAAGACCTAATATTAGGTGAACCACAGTCTTAATTCCGCGGCTTCTTAGCCCTGCCATAGCTTCCTCGAAAACAGACAAATCATAACAGCGGTTAATAAGCTGAGCCGTTTCTTCGTGCATGGTCTGAAGACCAAGTTCAACCCACAGGAAGTGAGTCTTATTTATTTCACCTAAAAGGTCTAAAACCTCTTCACTCAGACAGTCGGGGCGCGTTCCGATAACTAAACCCTCGATTTTAGGATTAGCTAATATAGCTTCATATTTTTCTCTAAGCTCATCCACAGGAGCGTAGGTATTTGTATGATTCTGGAAGTATCCCAGATACTTGGCGTGAGGCCATTTGTCAGCATAGAGTTTAATCTGGTCGTCCACATTAGATGCGAATTCACCGGCACCATTGTCTGAGCAAAACAGGCAGCCGCCATATCCTTTGCTGCCGTCACGATTAGGACAGGTGAACCCTCCATCGATGGCGAGTTTAATTGTTTTTTCTCCAAATTCTCTTTTCAGCCATGTGCTGATAGAATGGAATCTTTGTTCTCCAAATAAATCCCGATATTCTTTAATTTTTTCGTTCATATTCGCTTTATCTCTTTCAAATATCTAATCTTTGTGGTAAAATATATCTTTAGAATATTAGAATAGCAGAAGTATTGCTTTTTTGCAAGGAGGGGGATCTTTTTGGAGGAAAATAATTGCACAAATTGCGAGCCACAGACACCTATAGCAGGATGTTATGGTATGCAGGAGGAAGAAACCGTAGGAAAGAAGACTTTGCTGCTTCATTCCTGTTGCGGACCTTGCAGCACTGCATGTATTGAGAGAGTGATTCCTGACTACAAAGTTACGATTTTCTACTTTAATCCGTGCATCACTGATCCGGAGGAATATGAGCGGCGAAAGGAAGCGCAGATTCAATTTCTGAAGGCATACAATCAGGAGCTTGCGGAAGAAGATCAGGTTGATTTCGTAGAGGGAGAATATGATCCGGCGAGCTATTTTAAGGCGGTGGAAGGATATGAGGACGAACCGGAAGGCGGGGCGAGATGTACGCTTTGTTTCCAGCAAAGACTGGAGGCTGCGGCATGTTTTGCGAAGAATGAGGGGTACTTCGCTTTCGGCACTACGCTGACGGTAAGCCCACACAAGAATTACCCGCTGATTTCAGCATTGGGAAATCAAATTGCTGATGACCACGAAATCGAATTTTTAGATATCGATTTCAAGAAGAAGGCCGGTTTCCAGAGAAGCATAGCGATGTCGAAGGAGTATGGCCTATACAGACAGAATTACTGCGGATGTGAATTTTCCAAGTGGGAATAACTGAAGCTGAGAATAAGAGAGAAGGAGCAACAAATATATGGCACATTTAATTTTACCAGAAAACTATGAACCGACGATTGACTTAATGGAGAGCCAGCGCGCAATCAAGAAGATTAAGGACTATTTCCAGCAGGAATTAGCTTACGGTCTGAATCTTCGCCGTGTATCCGCACCGCTGTTCGTTAAACCTGAGAGCGGTCTGAATGATAACTTAAATGGCGTTGAAAGACGAGTAAACTTTACGCTGAAGGATATGGATGAGGCTCAGGTAGAAATCGTACAGTCCTTAGCTAAGTGGAAGCGCATGGCTTTAGGTAAGTACGGAATTCAGCCAGGTCATGGTATCTATACTGACATGAATGCAATCCGCAGAGACGAGGAACTTGACAACCTGCACTCTGTATATGTAGACCAGTGGGACTGGGAAAAGGTTATCACTAAGGAACAGAGAACTGAAGAATATCTCCGTGAAGTAGTAACAACTATTTACAATGCAATGAAGAATCTGGGTGACTATGTAAACCGTCTGTACCGCAACATTCAGACAGAAATCCCTAACGAAATCTTCTTCGTTACTACTCAGGAACTGGAAGATATGTATCCTGACAAGACTCCTAAGGAAAGAGAAGACTTAATTACTAAGGAGCATGGCGCAGTTTTCATCATGAAGATTGGTGATACACTGGCATCAGGTGAAAAGCACGATGGCCGTTCTCCTGACTATGATGACTGGGAACTCAACGGCGACATCATTCTGTGGAACGAAGTTTTAGACCGTGCATTCGAGCTGTCTTCAATGGGTATTCGTGTAGATGCAGAAGCTATGCGCCGTCAGCTGGCTAAGGCTGGATGCGAAGACAGAAAGGAACTGGAATTCCACAAGGCAATTTTAGAAGACCGCCTGCCATATACTATCGGTGGTGGTATCGGACAGAGCAGACTTTGCATGTTCTTCCTGCGCAAAGCTCACATCGGCGAAGTGCAGGTATCCGTATGGCCGCAGGAAATGATAGATACTTGCGCAGCTAACAACATCTATTTACTGTAGGACTTTTTACTGTAGAATTATTTACTGTAGGATAAGAATGAGATATGCAGATGTAATCGTTGAAAACAAAAGCAAGCAAATAGATAACCTGTTCACCTACCGCATAGAAGACGATTCTATTAAGGTGGGGGACAGGGTGATTCTGCCCTTTGGTCAGTATAACAAGGAGAAGCACGGATATATTTACAAGTTCAGACCAGCTCCTGAGGATTATCCCGAGGAAAAGGTTAAATCCGTTATTGGGCGAGATGACAGCCTGCCACTGACTGAAGAAATAATGACGACTGTAGCCTGGATGAAGCAGCGGTACGGCATTAAGTATTACGACTGCATTCAGTGCTTCATTCCCAAGGGCAAGGCGGCTAAGCCGGGCAAGGAGAAAGAACCGTATCGAGGTCTGAAAGTCTCTTACCGAAAGCCTGAAGAACTTACACCAGAGCAACAGGCTGCGTCCAGCAAAATCTGTGCTGCCATAGACTCAGACAGGCACGAAATGTTTCTGATTCATGGGGTGACTGCAAGCGGAAAGACCGAAGTCTACATGGAAGCCATCGAAAAGTGTCTCTCCATGGGTAAGACCGCCATCATGCTGGTTCCCGAAATCGGACTGACTAAGCAGATGATAGAACGCTTCGCAGGCAGGTTCGGCAAGGCGAATATAGCCGTAATGCATAGCAAGCTGACACAGAGGGAACGATATGACGAGTGGCAGAGAATCCGCCGCGGCGACGCTAAGATTGTAATCGGTGCGAGACTTGGCGTATTCAGCCCCTTGCAAAACATCGGTGTCATCATTTTAGACGAGGAGCATGAGGCTACTTACAAGGCGGACATGACTCCGAAATATGAGACTGTAGATGTGGCTTTGAAGAGGCTTAAATACCATAACGGCGTGCTTATATTGGGAAGCGCAACTCCGTCAGTAGTATCTTATCAGAGATGTCAGGAAGGCATTTACCAGCTTATCGAACTTAAACATAGATACAACAACACGCCTCTTCCTGAGGTGGAGATTGTAGATATGAGGGATGAGCTGAAGGCTGGGAATATGAATATTTTCAGCCGCCGACTCTATGGAAAGATGAAGCAGGTTCTCGATGACGGCCAACAGGTCATTCTGTTTCAGAATCGCAGGGGTTACTCCAACTTCATTTCATGCCGCGAATGCGGCACCGTTATGAAATGCCATAAGTGTGGAATTTCCTTAACTTATCATAAAAACGGAAACAGCGCAGTATGCCACTACTGCGGACGAAAGTTTCCTGTACCTAAAACCTGTCCTGAATGTGATAGCAAATATATAAAATTCTTCGGAATAGGTACTGAGCAAGTTGAAGAAATTACGGCACAGTTCTTTCCGGAAGCTAAGGTTGACAGGCTCGACTTAGATGCTGTGAAGAACCGAAAAGATTTAGACAGAATCTTAGATACTTTTTCTAAGCAGGAGACTGATATTCTTATCGGTACGCAGCTTGTAGCTAAGGGACTTGATTTTAAGAATGTGGGACTTGTAGGCGTTATAGCTGCTGACATAACGCTGAACATTCCGGATTACAGATCTACAGAGAGAACATTTCAGCTTGTTACTCAGGTGGCTGGTCGTGCAGGCAGAGGTGATGAGCAGGGAAGCGTCATAGTGCAGACTTATGAACCTGACAACTATGCGCTGAAAGCGGCCAAGGAACATGATTATCAATCATTTTTCAGCAAGGAAGTAAGGCTGAGGGAATTCATGGAATATCCTCCGTTTACGGACTTGATTATGGTTAATTTCACTTCAGCTGAAGATGAAACAGCCTTAGCTGCAGCAGAGCGATGTAGGGCGTATATGGAAAATGCGATAAATTCCATGGGCAAAGACGGAGATGGCAAACAGCAGATTTTGGCGCCGAGAATAGCTGCTAATTTTAAGGGTGAAGACAGCAGATATTTTATTCTGATAAAATGTCCTAAGGGCTGCCGAAACCAATATATATATTATTTAGAAAATTTCAATTGGATTTTAATAAAAGAAAAGGTGAATTGTAATCTAAATTTAGATGTCAATCCATACAGCACATTATAGAGATGGAGGTAAAGAAAATGGCAATTAGAAATATCGTTGTAGAAGGCGATGAAATTCTGCGTAAAAAGTGCAGAGAAGTAAAGGAAGTTACAGATCATATCCGTCTGACTATGCAGGATATGCTGGATACTATGCATCAGGAAAATGGCGTGGGAATCGCAGCACCTCAGATTGGTGTTTTGAGAAGAATGTTCATCGCAGAACCAGCACCGGGAGAAGTATATTACATGATTAACCCTGTAATCTTAGAGTCCTCTGGAAGCCAGCTTGATGACGAAGGCTGCCTCAGCGTACCGGGACTGGTTGGTACTGTTGAAAGACCTTCATATGTAAAAATTCAGGCTATGGACTTAGATGGTGAAACTAAGGTTTATGAATTCAATGACTTCCATGCTCGCGTAATGTGCCATGAAAACGATCATTTAGATGGCACTTTATACATCGACAAGGCATCTAATATCAGAGATGCTGCTGAAGCATATGATGAAGAATATGACGAGGAGTTCGAGGAAGAATAAAGAATAAGAGGAAGAATAGAATGAAGACAGTATTTATGGGTACACCTGATTTCGCTGTCGATGTGCTGGATGCCATGGTGAAGGCAGGCCACGAAGTTGGTTATGTCATCACTCAGCCAGACAAGGCAAGGGATAGAGGTAAGAAGATTCAGTTTACACCAGTAAAAGAGAAGGCTATGGAGTACGGACTGGAAGTTCTTCAGCCGGAAAAAGTCAGAGGAAATGAAGAACTTCTGGCACAGCTTGAAGAATATGCACCAGACATTATCGTGGTAGTCGCTTATGGCCAGATTTTACCAAAATCTGTATTAGACCTGCCTCGCCTCGGCTGCGTTAATGTGCATGCTTCACTTCTGCCTAAGCTGAGAGGGGCTTCACCGATTCAGAATGCCATCGTTACAGGAGAGACTGTTACTGGGGTAACTATTATGCAGATGGGCGAAGGACTGGATACTGGCGATATGCTGACTAAGGTGGAAGTTGAGATTGGCCGCATGAATGGCCAGCAGCTTCACGATGCGCTGGCGAAGGCTGGTGCTCAGCTTTTAGTCGATACGCTGCCTAAGTTAGATGCAGGTGAAATTACTGCTGTTCCACAGGACGACAGCCAGTCTACTTATGCTGGACTGATTCGCAAGCAGGACGGTAAGATTGATTTTAGCAAGAGCCCTGTAGAAATAGAACGCTTAATCCGCGGTTTCGATCCATGGCCAGGTGCATTCTGCGACTATAACGGTGTGGTGATGAAATTGTGGGCTGCATGTCCGACAGATAAGGCTACAGATAAGGAAAATGGTACAGTGCTGTATGCAGGAGATGAGGGCATGGAGATAGCCTGCGGGGGACAGATTTTGAAGGTAACTGAAATTCAGGTTCCTGGAAAGAAGCGTGTGGCTGTTAAGGATTATCTTCGTGGAAATGCAATCGAGGTAGGTACAGTTCTGAGATAAGCTGCGACAGTAGCGATAAGTTAAGTGAAACTGATAGGAGACAGAGATTATGTATTATTATGATTGGAGTTATATCCTGCTTTTGCCGGCGATTTTGTTTACGCTTTATGCACAGGCGAAGGTTCAGGGGAATTTTAGAAAGTATTCCCAGGTTCGTTCCATGCGTGGACTGACTGGGGCGCAGGCGGCTCGAAAGATGCTCGATGCAAATGGCCTGTATAATGTTGAAATCGAGCGTGTCAGAGGAAGTTTAACTGACCACTATGATCCGCGTGACCGAGTTCTTCGCTTATCGGAGACTGTTTATGGCGTTTCATCGGTGGCAGCTGTGAGCGTGGCTTGCCATGAAGCAGGACATGCGGTTCAGCATGCTGAGCAGTATATGCCGCTGCTGATGAGAAATAATATTGTGCCGCTTGTAAATTTCGCATCACAGCTTAGCTGGCCTTTAATCGTGGTGGGTATTATCTTAGGTGCATCGTCTGGAATCGGTGATTTGCTGTTCTTTGTAGGTGTTATTGCATTCCTGGCGGTAATCTTATTCCACGGAATTACCCTGCCGGTTGAGTTTAATGCAAGCAGCCGTGCTTTAGCTCAGATGGAAACTTTGGGCTTAATAGCTGATGATGAAGAACGTGGGGCGAAAAAGGTTTTGAGAGCTGCTGCCATGACTTATGTGGCATCTTTAGCTATGGCTCTGATGAATCTGGTTCGTATACTGGCACTGCGCGGCAGAAGGGATTAAATACGAAATATGGATATCAATCGCAAGACGGCCTATGAGGTGCTTCTTGATATAGAAACAAATCAGTCGTACTCAAATTTGGCTCTGAACAATTTCATGGAGAAGAACAAGCCAGACAATCAGGCATTCGTGCGTGAGCTTGTTTATGGCGTGCTGGAAAACAAGATTTTGCTGGACTATTACTTAGCAAGCCTTATTCAGTCAGGGCTGAAAAAAGTTAAGAAACAGGACTTGAGCATACTGCGCATGGGTGCATATCAGCTTCTGTTTATGAACTCCGTTCCGGATTATGCAGCTATAAATGAGTCGGTTGGAATGGCTCGTAAATTCTGCAAGGGGCGAGATAAGTTCATAAATGGGGTCTTGAGAAATGTGCAGAGAAAGGCTGGAGAACTGGAAAAGAGTATTCCAGATGCTGGGGCTGAGCCAGTTAAGTATCTTTCTATAAAGTATTCTGCTGCTCAGTGGCTGGTAAATTTATGGCTCGATGCATATGGATTTGAAAAGACTGAAGAACTGCTGGCAGCATCTAATGGCAGACCTTTGCTGTGTCTTAGAACTAATCTGCTTCAGACTGACAGGGACAGCTTGATGAACCAGCTGACAGATAGCGGCTATGAAGTGGAGGCAGGAACGCTTTCTCAGCGCAGCATCTTAGTTACAGGAAAGGGCAGCGGAATTCTGGAAAGCCAGTTCTTTAAGAATGGGTTGTTCTCTGTTCAGGACGAGGCGTCTACGCTGGCGGCAGATACGGCAGCTCCTAAGCCGGGAGATACTGTTGTAGATGTGTGCGCAGCACCAGGCGGAAAGACTATGGCTATGGCAGAGTGCATGGCAGGTCAGGGCAGGGTCTATGCTTTCGATATCTACGAACATAAATTGGAGCTGATAAAAAAACAGGCTGAAAGACTGGGAACTAAGGTAGTGGAAACTAAATGCCACGATGGACGAAAGCCGCTGGCAGAGCTTGCCGGAAAGGCAGATTGCGTCCTTGCCGATGTCCCATGTTCAGGTCTGGGGGTTATCAGAAGAAAACCGGAAATCAAGACTAAAGATGTATCAGAACTGGATTTGCCGGAGCTGGTGCAGCGACAGAAAGAAATTTTTGAAGCTGCAGCTACATATGTAAAAGAAGGCGGAACGCTGGTATACAGTACGTGCACAGTCAATCCGCAGGAAAACGAATTACAGGTAGATGCGTTTTGTGAAAGGCATCCGGAATTCAAATTGAAATTTAAGAAGCAGCTGATGCCATGTGATGAAACAGATGGATTCTTTATCAGCAAGCTGCAAAGAATTAAAATATAGGGAGGCGGCAACATGCAAGTTGGATTTAAATCAGATCGAGGAATGCGGCGTCAAAATAACGAAGATGCCTGCTTTATCCTTCCGTCTAACAGAGTATATGTGATTGCGGACGGTGTGGGCGGCGGAAACGCAGGCGAAATAGCCAGCCGAACTGCTGTCAGCCAGATAGCAGGTTACATAGACCAAAAGCCCATGGCATCTACGACGGATAAGTACAAAATAGTAAACTATTTCAAGGATTGTTTAGATGTCGCCAATGGTGAAATATATCGAATGTCTAATCAGTATGCAGCCAATCGCGGAATGGCGACCACAGTTGTAGTGGTTTATGCGGAGCATGGAAAGGCATATGTTTCAAATGTAGGCGACAGCCGAGCATATTTATACCGAAATGGACAGCTCACCCAGCTGACCGATGACCATACCTATGTGAATACACTTGTGAAGGCAGGGCTTTTGTCGCCGGAAGAAGCAGAGTATGACGAGAGAAAAAATGTGATCACGAAGGCTTTGGGAGCAGAACCTGGCGTGGAGCCGGATTTCTTTCAAGTAGATATACTTGAGAACGATATTATCATCATGTGTACTGACGGTCTGTATGACGAAGTAAGCGAAGATGAAATTATCGATATTTTAGAAGAAGGAATGACGATGTCAGCCACATGTGCGGAACTGGTCAGCCGTGCCAACGAAAATGGCGGACATGATAATATCACGGTGATAAGTTTAAGGGTAATGGAGGAAGATATCAATGGGTAAAAGATTACTTGCAGGCAGATACGAACTCATCGAGAAAATAGGGGAAGGCGGAATGGCGGTAGTATATAAAGCTCGCTGTCGTCTGCTTAACAGATTCGTAGCCATTAAAATATTAAGACCTGAATTCACGAAAGATGAAACCTTCGTGGAAAACTTCAAGAGAGAATCGCAGGCAGCTGCAGGCCTGACACATCCTAACATCGTCAGCGTATACGATGTAGGCAAAGACGGAAACATTCACTTCATAGTTATGGAGCTGGTGGACGGCAAGCCTCTGAGCCAGCTTATAGCTGAGAAGAAGCATTTAGACTACAAAGAAGCAATCGACATTACTAAGCAGGTTGCATCTGCACTTAGCCTCGCACACAAGAATCAGATTATACATAGAGATGTTAAGCCTCACAATGTGCTGATTACCAACGATGGCGTAGCAAAACTTGCTGACTTTGGGATTGCTCGTGCAGTCAACAGTGCTACTATGGTCGAAGGTACTCAGAACAAGGTGATGGGTTCCGTACACTATATTTCACCTGAACAGGCAAGAGGCTCCTATGTAGATGAAAGAACAGACATCTATTCCTTAGGTATCGTACTTTACGAAATGCTTACAGGTAAAGTTCCGTTCGATGGTGATAATGCGATTTCCATCGCACTTATGCACATCAATGATACGATGACACCTCCATCAAAGCTGGTATCTGGCATTCCACCTC
>CAZLJV010000051.1:0-10843 GCA_964559965.1 uncultured Oscillospiraceae bacterium
TCTGATAGAACCTTAGAATTAATGGGATTTCCATCCAATTGGACATCAATATTAAGGATAAAAGTTTATTGATAACTGTAAACGTTTTTCCACTTTACAATTCCCCCATTATAGCTGATAATAGAATATGACAACTTGAACCTTTCTAAAGTCACCACCAACGACGGTGGGGAAAGGATTAGAATCAGGAGGAAGAAAACATGAAAAAGATTTTTATCAGTGCAGATATTGAAGGCGTGAGCGGAATTACAAGCTGGGCTGCTACCAGATACGGCGGCAAAGGTTATGAGGCTGCATGTCGTCAGATGTCCTTAGAAACTGCTGCTGCGTGCAGAGCTGCAATTGCTGCCGGCTATCAGGTTGTGGTAAAAGACGGACACGAAGATGCTATGAACATCGACCACAATCTTCTCCCTAAGGGTGTAGAACTGATTTCCGGATGGACTAAATCACCATACTCCATGTTAGGCGGAATTGACGATACTTTTGCAGGCGTAATTTATATCGGATACCACTCCGGCGCATGGACCAACACAAGCCCGCTGAAGCACACTTGCGAAGACTATATTTACAACTGGTTCCTGATTAATGGCAAGCACGCTACAGAATTCACCATCAACTCCGGTGTCGCTGATGAACTGGGCGTTCCTTCCCTCCTCATCTCCGGCGATGCAGGATGCTGCAAAGCAGCTGAAGCCGAGTATCCTGGCATTGCAACCGTTGCGACTAAATCGGGTTTAGGCGATGCGACTTGGAACATCCATCCTGAAGTTGTAATCGAAGAAATTGAGAAGAAGGTTGCGGAAGTTCTCTCCAAGCCACTTCCTAAGGCACGTCCTTTGGAAAAGGAATATACAATGACGCTTTGCTACAAAGAATTCCAGCAGGCAATGGCAGCATCTTGGTTCCCAGGTGTTAAGAAAATTGATGACTTCACTGTTTCTTACACAGCAGACAGACCTACTGAACTTTCCAGAGCACGTTTCTTCATCGGCTAAAAGTTAATAATTATATCGTCTAATTGTGATTTATGGGGCGGTTGCATTTCGCATATCTCGATATGCTCATATAATGCGACCAGCCCTTTTTTCTTTTCTACCCCACCACAAAAATCGGTTGTAAAAAATGCCAAATTGGTACATAATATTCAAGAACAGAAAAAAGTTCGAGAGGAGAAATTTTGATATGCCTATTTTAAGAATATACACAGACGGAGGCTGCTCCGGCAACCAGAGCAAAAACAACTACGGTGGCTGGGGAGCTATTTTGGAATTTGGAGAACATAAGAAGGAGCTTTACGGCGGAGAGGCGAATACGACCAACAATCGAATGGAGCTGACCGCTGTTATAGAAGCTTTGAAGGCACTGAAAAAGCCAGATCAGTACATTCAGATTTTTACAGACAGCTCGTATGTGGCTAACTGTTTTCGTGAAAAATGGTACGAATCCTGGGAAAAGAATAACTGGAGAAATGCAGCTAAAAAGCCGGTTGAGAACAGAGAGCTTTGGGAAGAGTTATTGGCGCTGGTCAGACAGCACCAGGTTACATTTTATAGGGTAAAAGGTCATGTTAATTTAGACAGCAAATCGACAAATTTCGACAAGCTGTACGAAAAATTCGTAGAATGGAACAGCACGGCTTTCAACTTTGAAGACTTTAAGTATATAACAAAGATGAATAACCGTGCCGATGAACTTGCTAATATTGGGATTGATCAGGTGCGTGGTCAGTAATCACGCCCTCCAGTTTCAAGAGAGCAACCTTATTATTAAGACCGCCAGCATAGCCGGTCAAGCTGCCGTCCTTACCTAAGACTCTATGACAAGGCAGCAGGATTGCTACAGGATTTTTTCCTACTGCACCGCCTACGGCCTGCGCCGACATGCGGAGAATTCCTCGCTTTTCAGCAACGGCGGCAGCAATTTCACCATAGGTCACAGTATGTCCGTATGGAATTTTGCACAGAATTGAATAGACTTCTTTTTGGAATTCTGTCGCCCCTTCTATTTTATAGCTTGGCATGAAGTCAGGCTCTTTTCCGCTGAAATATATGTCAAGCCAGCGTACCACATCGCAAAAAACTGCCTGCACCGCAGGATTGTCTGCAACTGTGTCTACAGCCCCAGTGTCAGCAGATCTGCCAATCTCAGCTTCCGCCTCCAGCTGCGCACCTTCCACGCAGTCGCATCTAATAAAATTTAATCCAACCAGTGCTTCTCCATCACTGACCAGCAGAATGTCGTCTATTCCATCTGGCGTTTCGTAACGCATTTCACAACACGCCTCGCCGCGCATCTTACTTAACATACTTAGTCTCCCACTTATCTCCGCGGTAACGCCATGCAAACAGACCTGCACGGAAAATCCAGTCTACAAACATAGCCATCCAGACACCGATAACACCCATGCCGAGGAATTTAGCGAAGATATAACCGCAGCCAATTCTGAAAGTCCACATGGTAGCCGAAGCTACGACCATAACATAACTCGTATCCCCTGCACCCTTGAGCGCCTGCGGCAGCGTAAATGCTGTCGGCCACAGAAAGATACCCACGCCGCCGTGCAGCCAAAGAATAATCATGGCCAGATGAGCCGCTTCGTCCGAAACATTATACAAATCCACAATAAACGGCTGAATCAAGAACAAGAACAGCGTCCAGACCGTAGCCGCACAGTAAGTCCACTTCATCAGCTTCTTCGTATAGAATCGAGCATTCTCGAAATCGTGAGCACCGACACACTGACTTATAACCGTAATCATGGCGATACCTATAGATGAACCGATTAAATTCTGCATTACCGCCACGCTGTTGGAAATGGCATTGGCCGCTATGGAAGCCGTACCGAAAGTCGATACCAGACTGAGCAGCATAACCTTGCCCAGCTGGAAAAGACTGCTTTCGATGCTGCTCGGCACACCAATCTGCAAAATCCGCTTAACCATGCCGCCATTGAATTTGTACTTTTGCTTAGCGCTCAGGTGAACATCGAGCTGCGGATTTCTCAGCAAAACCAGAACAACCACAGATGCCACAACCCTCGAAACAAGTGTTGGAATCGCTACACCTTCTACGCCCATATGGAAACCGAAGATTAAAATAGCATTTCCGCTGACATTTATTGCATTCATCAGCAGTGAAACCTTCATGGAAACTGAAGAATTCCCCATTACTCGGAAGATTGCAGCACCGACACTGTACAGAGCCATGAATGGAATGGACGCTTCAACGATCATGAAGTAAGTCATCGCATAATTCATGACATCCGCCTCGATATGCCCGAAGAGACCGTTGAGCACGAGAGATTTTGCCGCGTAGAGAATCGCCGTAATCCCCAGCGCCAGCAGGGTCACAAAAACAAGCAACTGCTGAGCAGCATCCCCCGCCTTCTTCAGATCACGCCGCCCCAGAAACTGGCCGCACACCACCGCACCGCCAGTAGCCAGAGCATTGAGAGCGAAAATGAGAAGCACATTCACAGAATCCACCAGAGAAACGGCAGAAACCGCCGCCTCTCCTACGCTGGCAACCATCAAAGAATCCGCCAGCCCCACCGCCACATTGAGAAACTGCTCTATGACAAGGGGTATGATAAGCGTTATTAGCGCCTTATTTGTAAATGTTACTTTCCGTACTTCGTCCATTTTATTCCACCAATTTACTTCATTAATTTACTTTATTCCAGCATTAAATCGCTGACATCTACATCTTCATCTTTAATAACTTTATAGTTTTCGCCATTGAACAGGTCGTAGATAACAGGCACTACAAACAGAGTCATAACTGTCGCATAAAGCAGACCGCCGATGCTGACCAGAGCCACAGGCTGCATCATGTCGGTACCAGCTGTTTTGCCGAATGCCATTATAACCAGACCTAAAATTGTCGTCAGAGAGGTCATCAGAACCGGACGCATTCTCGTCGCACCAGCTTCCAGAATTGCATCTTTCTTCGCCATTCCTTCACCACGCAGCTGATTTATGTAGTCAACCAAAACGATACCATTGTTTACAATAATGCCGACCAGCATAATCAGACCAATCATAGCGATGATACTGATTTCTTTGTCGAAAATGAGCAACGCACCCAGACCGCCTGTAAATGCCAACGGAATTGTAAACATGATGATAAATGGCGAACGCAGCGACTGGAACTGCGCAACCATGATGAGATATACCAGCAAAATCCCCAGCGCCATCATCAGCAGCAGATCCTGCATTGCGTCCATAATCATTTCGTTTTCGCCGCTGAACTTATAAGTAACCCCATCTGGAACATCATAAGACTTCATCGCCTCTTCTGCCGCATCAGTAACTAAAGTTACATTATATCCGTCTTTGATAGATGCTGAAACACTCAGATAAGTTCTCTGGTCGATTCTATTAATCGACGGCAAACTTTCAGTTTCCACAACCTCAGCGATATTCTTCAGCTTAACAGTAACCTCTTCACCAGCGGAATTAGTTCCAGCCAGCTTCAAATTCTTTATATACTTCGGTGTCAGATTTTCGCTATCCTGCTCGATTACAACCACATCATAATCCGCACCGTCCATACGCAGGCTGGTCGCCGTCGTCTCATTGTTCAGTGCCTCAGAAACCTGCATAAATACCTGAGCAACCGTCAGACCATTTTTCATAGCCTTTTCCTTATCCACTGCGAAGTGAAGCTCAGGTTCAGCATCAGTCAGACCGTTATCCACCTCATCGACACCGTCCACGCCCTCGAGGATTTTGCCGATGTCCTTAGCTGCATCCTGCAAAACATCATTATCCGTACTGTATACCTGAACCGTAACGCCATCTCCTCCCATGGCTGATGTATAAGAAGTCATGGAAGATGAAGTCATGATTGATATTTCGCACGGCAAATCTTTGCAAGCCTCTAAGATATCTTCGTTTATTTCATTGCCAGAGCGGTCTGTATCTTCATCTAAGATGATATACAGGCTCACTGCTGCATTTTCAGTCTCGCCGGTAAGTCCACCCATCATGCCGCTGCTCGTCAGCATAGCACCTGCAGTATCTACGCCTTCCACAGCTTCAATTCTCTTCAGAGCCTCATCTGAAACTTCGCTTGTTTCTGTAATATCTGCATCTTCATCAGTCATCATAAGTGATCCGGACAGCTGAGGTGTAGACATCTCAGGCATGAAGATGAAGCCCTTAGAAACTGTCGCTGCAACTGTAAATACGAGAAGCGCAACAGAAACAAGTAGAACGATACCTTTGTGGCGCAGATTCCAACCAGCCAGACGGCGGTATGTATTCTGAACCTTCAGGAAGCCCTTAGTTTCTTCCTTTACATTTTTCAGCATCATAGATGACATTGCAGGCACCAGCGTAAGTGCAATAATCAAGCTGGCCATCAGTGCATATGTAATAGTAAGAGCCATATCGGTAAACAGCTGCTTAGTCAGACCCTCTGTGAAGATGATCGGAACGAATACGCAAACTGTAGTAAGCGTTGAAGATGTAATCGAACCAGCTACCTGCTTAGCTCCTGCAACTGCAGCCTTTGCAGGAGTAACTCCCATACGGCGCAGACGGAAGATGTTTTCGATTACTACGATACTGTTGTCTACCAGCATACCTACAGCAACTGCCAAACCTGACAGTGAAATCATATTGATAGTTACGCCAGAGAAGTACATCAGTACCAGTGCGAATACAATGCTGACTGGAATGGACAGCAATGTAATAAATGTAGGTTTGAGGTCTCTCAGGAAGAAGAGCAGGACAAGCACTGCAAAAACAGCACCCCAACCTAAACTGCTTCCGATTGCACCGATAATCAGATAGATATAGTCACCCTGATCCATCAGTGTTGTAAATGTCAGACCTTCATATTCAGCAGAAAGTTCCTCGAACTTGTCTGCAATATTATTCGAAACTGTAGCCGTAGCATAATTGGACTGCTTAGAGAATGTAAGCATAACGCCAGGATTTCCGTTTATGCTGCCATAAACTGCATCGCTGTTATCAGAGATGAAAACATCTGCCACATCTTCTAAATATACTTTCCCCAGTCCTTCTATATTAAATAAGAATAAATCCTTTATATCATCAGTATTCTTCAGCTTATCGCCTACGCTGACCAGATAACGCACATCATCACTCTGCACATATCCGGCAGGCATGGAGAAGTTCTGTCCCTGAAGAATTCCAGATACCATATCCATAGTAATCATGGAAGAAAGACCTTCTGTAAGAAGTTTGTTATTACCTGCTTCATCGAGCTGCTCCATAGCAGAGTTAAGCTGTGCACGCTGTGAGCTAATCTGACTCTGTGCATTGGCAAGCTCAGTTTCAGCATCACTGAATGATTCTATTGCAGTATAACTTCCTCTTTCAGCCTCTTTATATGCGTCCTGCAGCTGCTTAACCTGTGCATCAGCAGTAGCAGAATCGATCTGAAGCACGGAAAGCTGACGCTCAATGTCACCCAGCTGTGCTTCCAATTCTTCCTTAGTTACAGTGATTGCAGTTCCAGTCTGCTGCTGTGCATAGGAAGCCGCCGGACTTCCGGCATAGAGCTGCTGTTCAAGCTGCGTTTCGATGGCCAGTTTCTGACCTTCTAATGTTTTTATCTGTGTAGCAAGAGCACTTGCCTGTGCCACGCCTGCATCGAGCTGTGCTGATGCTTCTGCAAGCTGGTCATAAGTATCGCCCTTGGTAGTTTCCAGCTCTGCACGGCTTTCCGCAATCTTAGCTTCTGCCTTCTTCAGTTCTGAAAGGCCCTTGTTCAGCTCAGCCTTCGCAGTCGCTAAATCAGGACTTGCTTCGCCTAAGAGTTTTTCGTTTAACTTTTCGATTTTATCTTCATCTATTACGACATTCACCTTGGATTCAATCAGACCGCCTGTGCTGATGCTGGCAACCCCAGTGATGCCCTCAAGCTCATTCATCAAAGTATCGCTTACGAACTCTGACAGGCTCTCAGTGTCTGCACCCTCCATATCCACCGCAGCGATGGCGATTGGAAGCATGGTCGGATTTATCTTCAAAATATTAGGTGAACCAATGGCATCACTCCAGCTGCCTTCTATCAGATCCACACTCTGCAAAGTATTAACTACTGCAGTATCCATGTTTGCCCCATTTTCAAACTCTAGCATTATCATGGAGTAGTTGGCATTAGATATAGATTGTATGCTCGACAGATTCTCTAAAGTCGCAAGGCTCTGCTCAAGCGGTTTCGTAACCGAAGCCTCCACTTCTTCAGGTGTCGCCCCTGGATATGTGGTCATAACCACAACATACGGCAAATCAATGCTTGGCAGCAGGTCCGGCGTCATATTCATCGTAGACACAATCCCCAATGCCAAAATCACAACAACCACGACGAATACTGTCATCGGCTTTTTTACGCTAAATTTCGACATATTTTTGTCCTTTCCCCTCGATAGCTTAATTTATTCTGTAATACTATATTTTATCACAAATCCAAAAATCTCTCAACTTACATATTCCGCTTGGTGTCACTGATTTGCTTAAAGATTTAGCTAAAAAACACGCTGAAAGGACCTGCAGCCTTAGCTGCTGGTCCTTCCGGCGTGCTTGCGGATAATTGTGGTCAATATTTTACTTTTCACCAACCATGTGGCATGCCACAAATCTTCCTGGCTCAACTTCCTTCAGTTCAGGTGCAACTTCTGCACAATGTGCTGTCGCATAAGGACATCTGGTTCTGAAATAGCACCCGCTTGGAGGGTTTACAGGGCTAGGAATCTCACCAGTGAGCATATTCTTCGACTCTTTCTTGCGTTCAGGGTCTGGTAATGGAACCGCTTCAAGCAAGAACTTAGTATACGGATGAATAGGGTCAGCGTAAATCTCTCTCGTAATGCCAAGCTCACAGACTTTGCCGAGGAACATGACGCATACGCGGTCGGACAGATAACGAACAACCGACAGGTCATGGGAGATAAATATGTATGTCAGATTGCGTTCTGCCTGCAGGTCGCCAAGCAGATTCAGTATCTGGGACTGAATGGATACGTCCAGAGCAGATACAGGCTCGTCACAGACGATGAGCTTAGGATTCAATGCCAATGCTCTCGCAATGCTGACACGCTGTCTTTGTCCACCAGAGAACTGGTGTGGATAACGATACATGAATTCCGGACGAATACCGCATTTACGCAGAAGGTCTTCTACTGCCGCAGTATCTTCTTCCTTGGTTTTATGCATCTTATGTGTAATCATAGGCTCTGCTACGATATCACGGATTTTTAATCTTGGATTCAGAGATGCGTAAGGATCCTGGAATACCATCTGCATCTCTTTACGAAGGTCACGAAGTTCGCCTTCTTTCAGTTCATTTAAGTTCTTTCCATCGAAGATAACTTCCCCGCTTGTAGGAGTCAGCAGGTGAAGCAGCAGTCTTCCTAAAGTAGATTTACCGCAGCCGGACTCGCCTACAACACCTAAAGTTTCGCCTTCATACACCTGCAGGTTTACATCTGTAACTGCATGTACGACGCCCTTGCTCTTTCCCCAAGAGCTGGAAACTGTCTGGAATTCCTTCGTTAAATGTTTTGCTTCAACTAAAATTTTTCTATTTTCCACTGTTCATAACCTCCTTGTTATAAAGGAAACATCTGACTTTATGTCCATCTTCAGTTTCATAGAGGTCAGGCTGATACATTGTACAAATCTTCATTGCCTTATCGCATCTTGGGCAAAATCTGCAGCCCTGAGGCAGGTGAAGAAGATTAGGAACCAGCCCTGGAATCGTATATAAATGTTCTTTGCTTTCTGTCATCTTCGGAATTGAATTCATCAGTCCGAAAGTGTAAGGATGCATTGGATTCTTAAAGAGCTCCTTAACAGGTGCTTCTTCCATGATTTTGCCAGCATACATTACATATACATAGTCACAGGATTCAGCCACTACACCCAGATTATGAGTAATCATAACGATTGCAGTACCCTGCTCCTTCTGCAGCTGGTTCATCAGATAAAGAATCTGTGCTTCAATAGTTACATCAAGCGCAGTAGTAGGTTCGTCTGCGATCATCAGCATAGGGTTGCAAACCATAGCCATACCGATCATAACACGCTGACGAAGACCGCCAGACAGCTGGTGCGGATATACATTATATCTCTTTTCCGGTTCAGGAATACCTACCTTGCGGAAGATTTCGATAGCACGCTGCTTAGCTTCCTCCTTAGAAACTTTTTCGTGCGTCAGAATCGCCTCAGACACCTGCTTACCGATAGTATATACTGGATTCAGCGAGGTCATAGGTTCCTGGAATATCATAGAAACCTTATTTCCACGAATTTCGTCCATTTCCTTCTTAGTCTTTTTCAGCAGGTCTTCGCCGTTTACAAGGATTTCACCTTCTACAACACGGCCTGGATATTTCAGCAGCTGCATAACAGACATAGCCGTCATACTTTTGCCGCATCCAGATTCACCTACCAGACCAACCGCTTCACCACGCTTAACCGTGATATCTACGCCGTCTACTGCCGGTACGATACCCTTCGATGTAAAGAATTGTGTTTTCAATCCTCTTATCTGAAAGATAGTTTCATTGCTTTTTATATCCTTACTCATAGTATAATCACCGCCTTATCTTAGTCCTTCAGAGATGGGTCAAGCTGGTCACGCAGCGCATCACCTAAGAAGTTAAACGCTACAACCAAAATGAGGATGGCAATACCAGGAGCCAGCGTAGGAATAGGCGCCTGCGCCAGGAATCGCTTCATCTCATAAATCAGAAGACCCCAGCTGGTTGAAGGTGGCTGTGCACCGATACCCAGGAAGGATAAGCTGGATTCAGTTAAAATATTTTCAGGTACGTTCATAGTAAACAGAACTACCAGCGTAGGAATGCAGTTCGGCAAAATATGTCTGAACATGATTACCCACTTCTTAACGCCGATTGATGTAGCAGCCTCTACATATTCCTTTTCACGAAGTGAAAGAACTTCAGATCTGACTACACGGGCAGTACCAGCCCAGCCTACGAAGCTGAGAGCTACGAAGATGGTCAGCATACCCTTGCCCAAGGTGTACGAAACCAGCATAGCTAAGAGCAGTGATGGAAACGCCATGAGAACATCGGCAATACGCATGATTATGTTGTCTGTCTTTCCGCCTATGAAGCCTGCAATCAGACCCAACACAGTACCAAGTACCATGGAAATCATAGTCGGAATTAAACCTACTAATAAAGAAACTCGTCCGCCATACAGCATTCTGCTCAAAATATCTCTGCCTAAGCTGTCTGTACCTAAAGGATGTTCTAGTGACGGATTAGCTGCCTTATTATACAAATCCTGCTCATAAGGATCGCAAGGCGCAATCAGCGGTGCGAAAACAGTTGCTAATACGAACAACAGAATTAATATCGCTGATACCAGTGCTAATTTATTATGGCGGAACATGCTACGGAGTTTATCCATTATTGTATCACTTGGAGCTACTTCAGCTTCCGCACTTTCTTCTATAACTGCAGGCTCTGTCGCTCCTTCAGGAATCCAGTCGGTTCCTTCCATACTGAAACCACTGGCTATCTTATCCGCGAGAATATCGGCAGCCTGATTCATTTTTTTCGTACTGCTTGTATTAAATAGTGCCATAAGAACCTCCTACTGTTCGCGAATCTTAGGATCTAAGAAGGAATACAGAATATCTGCAACTAAGTTACCTAAGATAATAATCATGGTAGAGAAGATAACCGAGCCCTGAAGCAGCGGCATATCTCTGTCATTTACCGCAGAGAGCATCAGCACACCGATACCGCCGATACCGAATACGCTTTCGGTCATAACTGCACCGGATAACAGGCTGGCAAACTGCATAGCCATCATGGTTACTACAGGAATCA
>CAZLJV010000052.1:0-10784 GCA_964559965.1 uncultured Oscillospiraceae bacterium
CTTTTTTACATTCTTTTTTCGATTATTAACACGTTTCAGGTGGAAATCCGTCCCGTGTCCCGTAAGCCAGCTAAAGCCGCCATACAAACGCCCTATGCAGCCTTCCCCTTCGCATTCAGTCGCTTCTGCGTGTCACGACGGAGAAGTGCGTAAATCACCGAAAACAGCGGGATAAATACGATGATTCCGAAGATGCCCGACACACTTCCGCCGACAACAACTGCAAGCAGCGTCCACATGGCCGGAAGACCCACAGAACCGCCTACAACCTTCGGATAAATCAGATTTCCCTCTATCTGCTGAATCACGAAAAATACGATTACAAACAGAAGCACCTTAGACGGAGCCTCCACAAGCATGAGCAAAATCCCTACAACCAGCCCGATAAATGCGCCTACAAACGGAATCAGAGCCATAGCGCCGATAATCACACCGATAGTGATCGCACACGGGAAGCCGCCTATCAAAAGCACCACGCAGAACATGCCCCCTAAAATGCAAGCCTCTAAGCACTGCCCCGACAAGAAACTGGAAAAAATCCCATAAGTCAGCTTCGCTATGTAGCAAATTTCATCAGCCCACGAATCCTTCAAGTAGGCATACGTAAGCATCTTCGCCTGCCGTCCCAGCTTTTTCTTGCTGAGCAAAATATATATAGCGAAGATTATTCCGAATGCCATATTAGACAATACTCCCACTACACTTCCTGCTGCATCACCAGCCGTAGACAATATGTCCCCTGCATTGTCCCTAAGCTCACCTAAAATCGATTGAACATCAATCTTAGAAAGCAGCTGTTCAAGCATGGTCGTATCGATATGGTGCTCATTGAGATAAGCCATCCACGCCGGAAGGTTTTCTCGTATTCCATTAGCAAGGCTGCTTATGGAATTCACCAAACTAGGAACGATTACCATTACTATTAAGCTAATAGCGATGACGAACGCACTTAAAGTTACAAGGAGAGAAATAGCCGTGCGACCTTTCTTCAAAACCTTCCACTTAGTCTTCTGATACAGTTCCTCGCACTTCTTTTCAAAGAAGTGCATAGGAACATTCAGAATAAATGCAATCACAGCACCGACAAACAGTGGGGTGAAGAGACCGAGCACTGATCCAACAGATTTTGATATGCTGGGAAGATTACTCAGCCCCACATAAAGTCCAACCCCTACTGCTATCAGAACTAATGCGTCACGAAAAGATAGCGAATTTTCACTCCTCCCCTGATCGCGCTTTTTCTGCGTTTTTCCGTCCATAAACTTAATCCCTTCCCCCCATATAAAATCATTTATTATTTGAAGTATTTCACTGCGGATTCGAACATCTTCATGTCGAACTCACCGATTACGTTCTTATACAGACCATAGCCAATACGTTCAGAATGACCCATCTTACCGAATACTCTGCCGTCAGGTGATGTGATACCTTCGATTGCATATACAGAATCGTTAGGATTGAACTGGATTTCATCAGTTGGATTTCCTTCGAAATCTACATACTGAGTTGCAATCTGACCGTTAGCAGCCAGCTGACGAACCACATCTTCGTTAGCCAGGAAACGACCTTCACCGTGGGAAATAGCTACAGTGTAGATTTCACCAGGTTTTGTCGCTGCCAGCCAAGGAGACTTGTTGGACGCAATTCTTGTGCGAACAAGTTTGGACTGGTGGCGTGCGATGGTATTGTATGTCAGAGTAGGACAATCTGCATCTGTATCGATAATCTTTCCGTAAGGAACCAGACCTAACTTGATAAGAGCCTGGAAACCGTTACAGATACCTGCCATCAGACCATCTCTGTTATCTAACAGGTCTGTTACGCCTTCCTTAATCTGCTCATTGCGGAAGAATGCTGTGATAAACTTACCGGAACCATCTGGTTCGTCACCACCGGAGAATCCGCCTGGAATGAATACCATCTGAGCGTCTTTCAGCTTAGAAGCGAAGTTTTCTACAGACTGTGCGACTGCATCAGAAGTCAGGTTTCTAACAACGAAGATTTCAGCTTCTGCACCAGCCTTTTCCATAGCCATAGCAGTATCATATTCACAGTTTGTACCAGGGAATGCAGGAATCAGAACCTTAGGCTTAGCTGTCTTCAGAGCAGGAGCATAAATCTTTCTTTCTTCTTCCTTACAATCATATGTAAATGTTTCAATCTTCTTTCCTGGCATTTCTAAATTGCATGTGAATACAGGCTCTAACTTGTCTTCATAAGCCTTTTCCAGTTCACACAGACACAGAACTTCTTCACCGCGAGCGATTGCATAATCCGCAGTAGTTTCACCCAGCAAAATCGCATCTGCCGGAATCATTTCGTCATTTTCTGCACCTTCTGCCATTTCTAAAATGAACGCACCGTAATTATATCCGAAGATTTCATCATTGTCCAGACCTGCTTCATAGCGGAAGCCGATTTCGTTACCGATAGCCATCTTCAAGATACCTTCAGCAACACCGCCGAAAGCAGGAGTCCATGCAGATACTGTTTTGCCATTGCTGGTCAGAGCGAATACCTGATCGTAACACTTCATCAGGGATTCTGCAGTAGGCAGACCCTCTTCATCAAGCTCAGGCTTCAGCAAGTAAACCTTGTGACCCGCAGCCTTGAATTCAGGTGAAATGATATGATCCACATGCTCATCAGTTACTGCGAAAGAAACCAGAGTAGGAGGAACAGTCAGCTGCTCGAAAGTACCGGACATAGAGTCTTTGCCACCGATAGCTGCCACGCCCAGACCCAGCTGAGCCTTCAGTGCGCCTAAAAGCGCAGACACTGGCTTGCCCCATCTGTCAGCGTCCTTGCCCAGCTTTTCGAAGTATTCCTGGAATGTGAGATATACATCTTCAAACTTCGCACCAGTTGCAATCAGCTTGGAAACGGATTCCACTACAGCTAAGTACGCGCTGTGGTATGGGGATTTTTCTGCGATATATGGGTTATAGCCCCAAGACATCATAGAGCATGTTGTTGTATCCTTTCCTTCTACAGGAATCTTGTGTACCATTGCCTGAATAGGAGTCTTCTGTTTCTTACCGCCGAAAGGCATAAGTACAGTGCCGTGACCGATGGTTGAGTCGAATCGTTCGGACAGGCCTCTCTTGGAGCAAACATTAAGATCGCTTGCCAGAGCTTCATACTGAGCCTTGAAGTCAGCAGATGTATCCTTTGTCCAGTCTGCTGGTGCTGCTGCTACAACTTCTACATGCTTTTCTGCACCGTTGGTATCTAAGAATGCTCTGGAAATATCTACGATATTCTTTCCGTTCCATGTCAGCACCAGACGAGGTTCTTCAGTAACCACAGCGACACGAGTAGCCTCCAGATTTTCGGAAGCAGCCAGCTCCATGAATTTTGCTTCGTCTTCAGCAGCAACCACTACAGCCATTCTTTCCTGAGATTCGGAAATAGCCAGCTCCGTACCATCTAAGCCTTCATACTTCTTAGGGACTTTGTTCAGATCGATGAGAAGACCGTCAGCCAGTTCGCCGATTGCTACGGAAACGCCGCCTGCACCGAAGTCATTGCAGCGCTTGATAAGAATGGACGCTTCCTTATTTCTGAACAGTCTCTGCAGTTTGCGTTCTTCCGGCGCATTACCCTTCTGCACTTCTGCACCGCAAGTTTCCAGAGATTCCATAGTGTGGGACTTGGAAGATCCAGTTGCACCGCCGCAGCCGTCACGGCCAGTCTTGCCACCCAGCAAAATAATCACATCGCCAGGTTCAGGTCTCTCACGGCGTACATTTTCTGCCGGAGCCGCACCTACAACCGCACCGATTTCCATTCTCTTTGCAGCATATCCATCGTGATACAGCTCGTCTACCATACCTGTAGTCAGACCAATCTGGTTTCCGTAGGAAGAATATCCTGCAGCTGCAGTAGTAACAATAGTTCTCTGTGGCAGCTTACCTTCCAAAGTCTCGCTTACAGGCTTCAGCGGGTCAGCCGCACCTGTTACTCTCATTGCCGCATATACATAAGATCTTCCTGACAGCGGGTCACGGATAGCACCGCCTACGCAAGTTGCAGCGCCGCCGAAAGGTTCGATTTCTGTAGGGTGGTTGTGAGTTTCGTTCTTAAACAGCAACAGCCAATCCTGCTCTTCCCCTTCCACATCAACCTTAATCTTCACTGTGCAAGCGTTGATTTCTTCAGATTCGTCAATCTTAGGCATCTTGCCTTCCTTCTTCAGCACCTTAGCAGCGATGGTACCGATGTCCATCATGTTAATAGGCTTAGTACGATTCAGCTCAGTTCTCGCATCTAAGTAGCGCTGCCATGCCTTTTCCAGCATAGGATCCTCGAAGGTAACTTTATCGATAGTTGTATTAAAAGTAGTATGTCTGCAATGGTCGGACCAATAAGTGTCGATCATGCGAATTTCTGTGATAGTTGGGTCACGATGTTCTTCCTGAAAGTACTTCTGGCAGAATGCTGCATCAGCTGCGTCCATAGCCAGTCCATACTTCTTTACGAAATCTTCCAAGCCAGCCTCATCTAACTTGGTGAAACCTTCGATAGTCTCTACTTCTGTTGGAATTTCGTATTCCATTTCCAGAGACTGCGGCATTTCCAGAGCAGCTTCTCTGGACTCAACCGGATTGATTACATATTTCTTAATCGCTGCCAGCTCTTCATCTGTAACATCGCCGTAGATTGCGTAAACTTTAGCAGTTCTAACAGTTGGACGGTCGCCCTGAGAGATAATCTGGATACACTGCGCTGCAGAGTCTGCACGCTGGTCATATTGTCCCGGCAGATATTCTGTTGCGAATACTGCCTTTGCGCCTTCTGCTGCCCCCGCAAAATCTTCAGTCACCACATCTAACTGAGGCTCAGCGAATACGGTGTTCTGAGCGTAATCGAACAGCTCTTTTTCGATGTTTTCCACATCGTAACGGTTAGCCATTCTTACATCTGTAACCGCTTCTATCTGCAGCAGGCCGTGAATATCTGAAAGCAGTTTCTTAGCTTCGTGATCCAGACCTGGCTTCTTTTCTACGAAAATTCTATATACCATTTTTTAGTCCTCCTTTGCAGCGAGTGCCTTCGCTCCGATGTCTTTTCTATAATAAGCGTTGTCGAAATGAACCTTTTCAACCTGGCGATAGCTTTCTGCTACAGCTTCCTTCAGAGTCTTTGCTCTGGAAACTACGCCTAAAACACGGCCTCCGTTTGTAAGTACGGCTCCGTTTTCAGCCTTCTTTGCACCTGCGATGTACAGAATTCCGCCGAAATCTTCGTCTGTAGTAATTTCGAAGCCCTTTTCATAGCTCTGAGGATAGCCATTAGATGCCATTACTACGCAGCATGCGCAGTCATCTGCGAAGCGTACCATATCTTCTTTCAGTTCGCCCTTCGATGTAGCTATCATAATTTCCAGAAGGTCGCTGTCCAGCAGTGGCAGAACTACCTGTGTTTCCGGGTCACCGAAACGACAGTTGTATTCGATAACCTTAGGACCTTTTTCTGTAATCATAAGTCCGAAGTAGAGGCAGCCTCTGAATTCTCTGCCTTCCTTCTTCATAGCTTCGATTGTAGGCAAGAAGATTTCCTTCATGCAGCGGTCAGCCACTTCCTTAGTGTAGTAAGGGTTAGGTGCTACTGTACCCATGCCGCCTGTGTTCAGACCCTTATCCCCGTCTAATGCACGCTTGTGGTCCATGGAAGAAACCATAGGTACAACGATTTTGCCATCAGTAAAGGAGAGAACGGAAACCTCAGGTCCGGTTAAGAATTCTTCGATTACGATATTGCTTCCGCTTTCGCCGAAAATCTTATCTTCCATCATGGAAACAACTGCTTCTTTAGCTGCTTCTCTGGTTTCTGCAATGATTACGCCCTTGCCTAATGCCAGACCGTCTGCCTTGATTACTGTAGGAATCGCACAGGTTTCCAGATATGCCAGAGCTGCTTCCTTTTCGTGGAATACTTCGTACTCAGCTGTAGGGATTCCGTACTTCTTCATCAGGTCTTTAGAAAAAACCTTACTTCCTTCGATGATTGCAGCAGCCTTGTTTGGACCAAATGCAGGGATTCCTGCTTCGTTGAGCGCATCTACGCAGCCCAGCACCAGAGGATCGTCCGGTGCAACTACTGCGAAGTCAACTTTGTTTTCTACGGCAAACTTCACGATACCGTCGATATCCTTAGCACCGATATCTACACATGTAGCATCTGCTGCGATACCACCGTTTCCTGGCAGTGCGAAGATTTCTTCTACTTCTTTATTTTCTTTCAGCTTCTTAATGATGGCATGCTCACGACCGCCACCACCAACTACGATCAGTTTCATATTTTTAGTCCTTTCATGTCTATTTTAGCGAAAATGCAAATGGCATCCAAATATCTTATCACCATTATCACATCATCGGCTTTCTTCAAGTTCTATTAGTGGTGGAATAATCTCATTCCAGTAAACGCCATAGCTATGTTGTACTTGTCGCAACACTGAATCACCACATCATCTCTTACTGAACCGCCAGGCTGTGCGATATAGCTTACGCCGGACTTCTTCGCTCTTTCGATATTGTCGCTGAATGGGAAGAATGCGTCAGATCCCAATGCAACTCCCTGCTTAGTAGCTAAATAAGCTGCTGCTTCTTCTGCTGTCAAAGGCTCTGGCTGGCGTGTGAAGTAGTTCTGCCAGTTTCCGTCTGCGCACACATCTTCCTCATTCTTATTTATATATCCATCGATTACATTATCTCTTGTCTGGCGTCCAATATCCTCACGGAACGGCAGTTCCAAAACCTTAGGACACTGGCGCAGGAACCACGTATCAGCCTTAGTGCCTGCTAATCTGGTGCAGTGAATTCTGGACTGCTGACCTGCACCTACACCGATTGCCTGACCGTCAACTGCATAAGCAACTGAGTTGGACTGTGTATACTTCAGCGTAATCAGTGCAATGATTAAATCTCTCTTAGCTGAATCTGGCAGCTCCTTGTTTTCAGTGACCAGATTTTCTAAAAGTTCTTCATTAATCTTGAAGTTATTTCTGCCCTGCTCGAAAGTGATTCCGAAAACCTGCTTTCTTTCGATTTCAGCAGGCACATATTCAGGATCAATCTGCACGATATTGTATGCACCCTTTTTCTTGCTCTTGAGGATTTCCAGTGCTTCTGGCTCATATCCAGGTGCAATAACGCCGTCGGATACTTCACGCTTGATGATGTTGGCCGTTGTCACATCGCAGACATCTGAAAGTGCAATCCAGTCGCCGAAAGAGCTCATTCTGTCAGTACCTCTGGCTCTTGCATAAGCACAAGCCAGCGGAGATTCATCTAAACCTTCGATATCATCTACGAAACATGCCTTCTTTAACTCTGGAGAGAGTTTAACACCTACAGCCGCAGAAGTCGGGCTGACATGCTTAAAGGAAGTAGCTGCCGGCATTCCTAAAGCCTCTTTCACTTCCTTAACCAGCTGCCACGAATTAAGCGCATCTAAGAAATTTATGTATCCTGGTCTGCCATTCAGAATGGTAATTGGAAGTTCGCTGCCGTCTTCCATATAGATTCTTGATGGTTTCTGATTAGGATTGCATCCGTACTTTAACTGAAATTCATTCATCGTCCCATCTCCTTCTGTCAATTACAGTTCATGCTTGTTACGCAGTCTTGCTTCATATTTTCCTGTAGCTAAATCTGTATATCTTACATACAGAGAAATCAGGTGGTCTGGATTTAAGCTGTTCCAGATTTCATCTGTAAACTCATCTATATCGTCCACCGTAGCCAGACGATGAGGTTCACCCTGGAATGTAGGCAGCGGATTTCCGTCGCCCATATATGTGTGAATCAAATGACCTAATCCCGCCTTGCTGCCGTAGTCATAAGTAAATCTGTTGCAAAAACTTCCCTCAGCATCTCCGCTCTTGAGAATGCTCATCTGGTATGTCATATCACCGTCTTCGAAAGTAATCATGCCACTGATTCTCGGCGTCCAGTTAGGTGCATCTGGCTCAAACTGGCGAGTTTTCAAAGACTGACGGAAACACTTGCCTTCCTTCAGCCCTTCGTATATTGTATCTGTCTGATCCCCATTTGTAACTACCAGCTTATTTTCATAAACGCGAAGCGGATGGTAGATGATGAGAGACGGATCCTCAACCTTGGATTCATCGAAAGGATAGATGGTAATATCATCGCCCTCTTCACGGAACACGCGGTTTCTACTGTTTTCCGAACGGCCCATGATGAAATATGCCGTCACAGCCTTCTTTCCGTCCAGAGTTTTTCCCAGCAAAACCCCTCGTCCCACATACTCATTATTTTCCACTACTTGACGAAATGTCGGTGTTTCATATACGTTCATTTTCTGCTCTCTTTCTGTGTCTTCTGTGCTTTCGCTCTATGCTCGTTCTTTTCTGAACTTTTCACTCAGTCTCTGGGCTGCTTCAGGGAGAATAATCCATTCTGCCTGCTCCATTACCCTTCTCTGCAAAATCTCAGGTGTATCTCCCTTATGCACTTCAACTTCTTTCTGCATGATTATCTGTCCGCCGTCCGGAATTTCATTTACAAAATGAACCGTAGCTCCTGTTACAGTCTCTCCTGCCGCTAAAACAGCTTCATGCACCTTGAGTCCGTAGAACCCTTCCCCGCAAAACTTAGGTATTAGGGAAGGATGCACATTTATAATTCGGTTTTCATATTTGCTTGTGAATCGCTCACTCAGTATGGTCATAAACCCAGCCAGAATCATGAAGTCGATGTTGTGCTCCTCAAGTTTTGCCATAATAGCATCTTCGAAGGCCTCCTGGCTGCCCAGCTCCTTCTTCAGAATCACTGCTGATTCGATTCCTGCATTGGCTGCACGCTCAAGTGCGTAAGCATTTCTGTTATTAGAAATCACCAGAACGATTTCACCATCGGTAATTACTTTTCCCTGTGCATCGATGAGCGCCTGCAAATTAGTGCCGCCGCCTGAAACCAGAACAGCTATGCGTGCCTTATCTGTTACCATAAGATAACTCCTTCTTCGCCCTTAACGATTTCGCCGATGATATATGCGTCTTCGCCGTTTGCCTTCAGCACTTCCAGTGCCTTTTCAGCCTGATCCTTAGCCACAACGATGGACATACCTACGCCCATGTTGTATGTATTGAACATGTCTCTTTCTGGAATATTGCCAGTTTCCATCAGGTACTTGAAGATTGGAAGAACTTTTACATCGTCCTTTTTAATCTTCGCAGAGTATCCCTTAGGCAGGGATCTCGGAATGTTTTCGTAGAAGCCGCCGCCGGTGATGTGAGAGATAGCCTTAACATCCACTTCTTCCAGCAGTGCCAGAACAGGCTTTACATAAATCTTAGTAGGTGTCAGCAGAGTTTCGCCTAAGGACGCACCACCCAGTGCTTCTACCGGTGCCTTCAGGTCAGCATTTTCCACATCGAACACCTTACGCACCAGAGAGAATCCATTAGAATGAACACCGCTGGAAGGCAGCGCCAAAATCACATCGCCTTCTGCTACCTTTGTATTATCTAAAATCTTATCCTTGTCTACTACGCCTACTGCGAATCCAGCCAGATCGTATTCGTCTTCTGGATAGAATCCCGGCATTTCAGCAGTTTCACCGCCAGTCAGTGATGCTCCGGACTGAACGCAGCCTTCAGCAACGCCTGCAACCAGCTGTGCAATCTTCTCAGGATAATTCTTTCCGCAAGCGATATAGTCCAGGAACAGCAGCGGCTTAGCACCACAGCAAATGATATCATTTACGCACATAGCTACGCAGTCGATTCCCACTGTATCATGCTTATCCATGAGGAATGCAATCTTCAGCTTAGTACCTACGCCGTCTGTACCGCTTACCAGCACTGGCTTAGTAATTCCAGTCATGTCCAGTTCCACCAAACCGCCGAAACCGCCGATTCCGGACAGTTCCTTGCCTGTCAGCGTTCTTGCGATATGTTCCTTCATCAATTCAACCGCCTTATAACCTGCGGTAATATCCACGCCTGCTGCCTTGTAGCTTTCACTCTGACTCTTCATTTTTATGTTTCCTCTCTTTCACTTTTCGTCTATGCTTATTTCTTATTTCCTATTTATTGTACTTTTCTTCGATGGCCGCATTCTTAGCCAGCACCTTAGCGGAAGCCTTCTCACGATAAGCTGTCAGCTTCTCTGCCAGTGCCTCATCTTCTACCGCCAAAATCTGTACACCCAGCAGTGCCGCATTAGCAGCCCCATCGATTGCAACTGTCGCAACAGGCATACCGCTTGGCATCTGCACTGTGGAAAGCAGCGCATCAAGTCCATCAAGAGTGGAGGACTTCACTGGAATTCCGATAACTGGCAAAGTCGTATTAGCCGCCATTGCTCCTGCTAAATGTGCTGCCTTTCCTGCTGCCGCAATAATTACGCCTACGCCGTTCTTCTTCGCGTTCTTCGCAAAATCTGCTGCCTCGCCCGGTGTTCTATGTGCCGACAGTACGTGTACTTCGAATGGAACTTCGAACTCATTCAACACTTCAAACGCTTTCTCTACTACAGGAAGATCACTGTCGCTTCCCATGATGATACCAATCTTCTTCATCCTTTTCCTCCATTTTTCTGCTTTTCTAAAGAAAAAAGGGCAGTTCACCCCCTTGGTTAAAGGAGAACTGCCCAGACGGTCGACTAAAATATAACCCGTGTTCCTTCGTGGTGCTCCACTTGAATTCCGTCAGTCACGCCGGGCCTCTTATTTATTGTAAATTCATATCTACACTCATAGAATAATTATATTATAACAGCCCTTTTCCGTCAAGGAAAAGGGCTGTGAAATTT
>CAZLJV010000053.1:0-10646 GCA_964559965.1 uncultured Oscillospiraceae bacterium
CACTTATTGAAGATGATGAAAAATATATAAATTATCCCGCTTTTCCGTTTCAAGAAGATAAACAGTTTGAAACGTATCGTATTGAAATAAAAGAAGGTGGATATTTACAGGCTCAACCCCATTTGAACGGAGCTGAAGAATATATCACTGTTTTTTATGGTGAAGTTGAGATTATAGCTGATTCAGAGACATTTCATCTAAAAAGAGGCGATTCGTTAAGTTTTAAGGCTGATGTGCCCCATTCCTATAAAAACACTGGGACAGCAACAGCATATTTAAGTATGATTATTTATTATTCAAAGAAATAAAATACCATTCAACATAAGCAAACTCCATGATTAAGATTCATACATTCTGTTACAGATAGAAAAAGGCGATACCTGATTGTGAAAACCAAGTATCGCCTTTTTTTCATGTCGTACTCCTGTTCAGACTATCTTATTGGAAACTACAGCAGCTCAGCGCTCTTTTCTGCTTTCTATCCATTTTTCATATCGTTTCATAACTTCTGGTTTGTAGTATGTGCTGTATCCGTGCTGGCAACAGTCTACCACATCGGCATCCTTTATGATTTCTTCCAGAGGCGTGCCGATTTCCTCCTTACTGCTGTGATTTCTGGCAGCTGTAGCCATGATTTCTGCTTCCTCTTCAGTGAACATGCCGCACTCCAAAAGCAGCTTTTTAGCTGGCTCGTATGCTGCCTCAGCATGACCTGCCTTTCGTCCTGTGAGAATTCTGCCTAAGTCGTGAATGGCTGCCGTGCAGGCTGCAAGCTCAGGATCCACATTTCGTTCAAGCGCCATCTGCCATGCAAGCTGTGCAGATGATGCCAGATGGATTCTTTCCCAGTTAAGTGTTTCATCGCGTTGGGCATTTTCCGCCTGCTTATCGAGTTCCACCTGCTTGTCTATTATATCAAGCAAAATATTCTGCAGCTTCAGCAGTCTGCTCTCATTAGAATTATTCTTGCTCATAATCTATGCACAGACGAGTTTCGATATATGGACGAATATATGTATCTGCCACCTTCACATGGGCCGGGTGATCCTTGTATCCCTTGAGAGCTTCCGCACTTTCAAAGGTGCTGTCCATAAGCATGTCGCCAACTGAAGATGACATATTATCAATCTGAATATTCATATAGGTAAGCCCTGGAACTACGCCTACTAAACCTTCCAGATTTTCTTTAACTATCTTTTTCTGCGCCTCTAACTTTTCTTCTTCCATAGGCTTCAGTTTCCAGATTATCATGTGTTTAACCATTTTTTCTTACCTCGTTCCTTCTAAAATTTCGATTTCATCGCTGCTGTGCCCAGCGGCACTAAACCCATTCAGCGCATAAAACGCACTAAGTGCACCCAGCAGCCCTTAAAAACCTAAAAAAACAACCTGACGGACTTCCGCCAGGCTGTTTCCAACAATGGTGACTCTAATGGGATTCGAACCCATGTAGCCGCCGTGAGAGGGCGGAGTCTTGACCGCTTGACCATAGAGCCATTTCATTTCTATAGTCATTATACTCCCCTCGGCGAAAAAGAACAAGTCTTTTTTTCTGTTTTTTTCTGAGCACTTCACCAAGCACTTCGCAGAGCGCTTCGCCCAGAATTTTATCCTACATAACTAAATGCGTGCGAATTCGTTATATATAGCCTGAATAGCAGTTTCATAATCCACGCCTTCAACACCAAGCAGCATGTTAATCTTCGCTGCACCATGGTCGATTAAGCGAATATTTATCTTGCGATTTGCAAGAGCACCTAATACCTTAACTGCAATTGCCGGAGACGAAGAAAGCTCCCTTCCTACTATTGCAATCATTGCGATATCATGATTAAAGGAAATAGATGTAGGCTGAATTCGTTCGCGAAGCTCCTCTTCAAGCTCCCCTTCACAAGCCTTAACCTGTGCTTCCGGCGCTACAATAGTCAGAGAATCGATTCCTGTCAGCAGATTCTTTATGGTTATGCCATATTCCTCAAATACCTTCAAAATCTCCGCTCTCACCTCTGGCACTTCGTTAAGATTTGCTCTTTCGATGGCGATTGTAGTATTATGCTTCTTTCCTGAAATTCCCGTAATCTCCAGCTTGCTCTGGAAATAATCTGCATTCTGAACAATCAGCGTGCCTGCATCTTCAGGTCTGTTTGTATTTCTAATATTGATAGGAATACCCATCTTGATTACTGGGAAGATTGTTTCTTCATGCAGCACAGCAGCGCCCATGTACGAAAGTTCTCTCAGCTCCTTATATGTGATTACAGGAACAGAAAGCGGGTTTTTAACTATGCGTGGGTCCGCCATCAGGAATCCGGATACATCTGTCCAGTTTTCGTACACATCTGCACCGGCAACGGCTGCAACTATTGCACCTGTAATATCAGAACCACCTCTTGAGAAAGTCTTTACGCTTCCGTCAGGCATAGTGCCATAAAATCCCGGAATCACTGCCCCTTCGCAGTCAGCAAGTCTGCTTCCAAGTGCAGCCTTAGTCTTTTCTTCATCATACTGCCCTGACTCGTCTAAGAAGATTGTGCCTTCCGCATCGATGAATTCCATTCCTGTGAACTCAGCTAAAATCTTGGCATTCAGATACTCCCCTCGGCTGATGATATAGTCGTGCATCTGAGATTTTGATACGGCATCAGAGATTTTGGCAAATTCAGCATCTACATCAAGTTTAATGCCTAAGCCGCGAACCAGCACCTTGTATCTGGACTGAAGCTTGGAAATTATTTCGTCTGCTTCCTCCTTGCTGTTCTTTTCAGTGCATGCGATGAGCAGGTCTGTAACCTTAACATCATCTTCGGAGCGTTTTCCCGGTGCGCTGGCAACGACAAACTTGCGCTCTGGCTCTGCCTTGATGATTTCTGCACACTTGCGGAACTGGGCTGCGTTAGCCAAAGAAGTGCCTCCAAACTTAGCCACCTTAAGCTCAACCTTAGTATTGTCCTGGAACATATCTCTAAGTGACTCATCGTGAATCTGAGTAATGTCATACTGAGTCGTCTGGTATACGAAGTAGTTCAGCCAGTTGGAGTAAAGCAGATTAGCGCAGCTTCTCCACTTCACCACCGGATGCTTAGTATCATCATCATCAGGATAGTAGTTGCACGGAACTTCAGGATTCAGACCTGCATTTTTGTCGCGCACATATTCCTTTTCCAGCGTATTCCAGTCGTATTCGGAGTGTCCCATAACGAAAATCTGTCTGTCGTCCTCGGACTTGCATACATATACGCCTGCCTCTTCAGAAGTAGAAATAATCTTAAGCTCTGGAACAGCTTCGATATCTTCCTGGTAAACAGTAGTATTTCTGGAATGTGGTACATAGAATTCATCATCGAATCCACGGAACAGCATTCCCGTTTTATATGTCAAAGTATGCTTATACACGCCTGACAGTTTCTTAGGCAGACGGTGTTTCTGAATTCCGTAATGATAATAGAGCCCAGCCTGCGCACCCCAGCAAATATGGAAGGTGCTGTGAACATGGCGCTTGCTCCATTCCATGATTTCGCAAAGCTCGTCCCAGTACTCCACTTCTTCGAACTCTAACAGCTCAACCGGCGCACCTGTTATAATTAAGCCGTCGTAGAATTTATGCTTAATCTGATCGAAGGTCTTATAAAATGCAATCATATGCTCTTCAGATGTGTTGGTCGCCTTGTGCGTACTAGTCTGAAGTAGTTCCAGCTCAACCTGCAGCGGTGTATTACCCAGCAGTCTTGTCAGCTGTGTTTCTGTGTCGATTTTCGTCGGCATCAAGTTTAATATCAAAATCTGCAATGGTCTGATGTCCTGTGTCATAGCACGGGTATCTGTCATCACAAACACGTTTTCTGCCGTCAAGGTCTCTATAGCTGGTAAATTATTAGGTACTTTAATTGGCATGGCTGTACATTCACTCCCATCTTTTGTTTACTGCTTATAATTATCTATTTTCAAAATCTGCGTACTTTTCAATAATCTTCAAAATCATTTCCTTGCACTGTTCCATCTGCTGAATGCTTGCAACTTCCGTCACTGCATGATGGTTGAAGGAGCCTGTTCCCAAATTCGGACAAGGCACGCCCTTCCATGAAAGCTCAGCACCGTCAGTGCCGCCTCTTGAAGGATAATGATCCGGTGTTCCGCCCACTTCCCTAATCGCTTCTGACGCAAGGTCTACCACGTGCATGTGTGGAACTACCATTTCTTCCATGTTGCGGTATCCATCCTGCAGACTAACCTCAACTGTTCCCTCGCCATATTTAGCATTTAGGAAATCTCCAACCTTCTTCATCAGGTCTTTGCGCTTCTCGAAAATGCTGCGGTTATGGTCACGAATCAGATATACCATTTCGCAGTGGTCGCAAGTTCCCTCCATGACTTCTAAATGGAAGAAACCTTCATGATCATATGTGTGTTCTGGTCGTTCCCATTCAGGCAGCTGGCGGTCGAATTCCATCGCAATTCTCATGGCATTCTTCATCTTATTCTTAGCATCTCCCGGATGCGTCGCTACGCCGTGGACAGTAATAGCAGCTCCACAAGCATTGAAGTTTTCGTAGCAGCAAATTCCGAAATCTCCTCCATCTACCGTATATGCGAATTCCGCTCCAAAAGCCTCAACATCGAAATTGTCCTGACTTGTTCCGATTTCTTCATCAGGTGTGAATGCGAAAACCACCTTTCCATGAGGCATCGTTGGATTTTCAACCATGTATTCCAGCGCAGAAACGATTTCCGCAATTCCTGCTTTATCATCACCGCCCAGCAAACTGTATCCGTCAGTCACGATTAAGTCCTGACCAACACATTTTGCAAGGTGAACATCGCAATCCGGATCCAGCTTCACTCCGCTTTCCAGAGTTATAACGCTGCCATCATAATTTTCGATTAAGCGTGGCATCTTAGTCGGCGCCGGAAGTGTATCCGCCGTATCCAAATGAGAAAGGAATCCAATCACAGGCACGTCCTTATCCACATTTGATGGCAGGCTGCCATATACGTATCCCATATCGTCCATCCAGACGTCATCGATTCCCATCGCCTTGATTTCCTCAACCAGATGCTTAGCAAAATCTTTCTGACCCGGGGTGCTTGGCACTGTCCCAGTGTGTTCGTCTGCTCTGGTGTCCCACATTACATAATCTAAAAAACGTTCATGAAGCTTCATTTAATTCACTCTCCCGATATATAAAAAATATACATTTTATTATTATACCACAAAAAATTATGAAATAAAACCTGTGTCTTGTGAAATAAGTGTGTTAAAATATAATAAGTAACGAATAATTAGCGACTAATTAACAAAACTGTGAGGTATAGCATCACAATGGAAAAACACTGCATAACTGATTTTACTCAAGGGAGCGTTCCTAAACAACTTTTAATCTTCTCCGCTCCTTTATTTTTATCCAACTTACTGCAGGTAGTCTACAACCTTGTGGATATGGTCATAGTCGGCCGTGTCGCTGGGGAGGTTGGCCTTTCTGCAGTCTCTATCGGTGGTGATATTTCCAGTTTTCTCACCTTCCTCTCCATGGGATTTTCCAGTGCTGGGCAGGTTTTGATTTCTCAATATTTAGGTGCAGGCAAGCATGACCGAATTGGAAGATTTATATCGACTATGGCATCATTTCTTTTAAGTTTGGCTGTAATTTTAAGCGTTGTCTGTTTCATATTCCGTGAAACGCTTCTACGTCTCATGAATACTCCGGCAGAAAGTTATCAGCAGACTCTGGATTATGCCACAGTTTGCATATTCGGCATGGTATTCATATACGGATATAACATAGTAAGTGCTATCCTCCGTGGAATGGGCGATTCCAAACACCCTTTCATGTTCATCAGTCTTGCAGCTATTCTGAATGTAATTCTCGATATCGTATTCGTAATTATCTTTGATTACGGTGCCAAGGGAGCTGCCCTTGCAACTGTTATAAGCCAGGGCGTAAGTTTTATCTGCTGCGTTATATTTCTTTCCAGAAACCACAAGCATTTCGGATTGCATTTCTGCGTAGCTGATTTTTTGCACTGGAATATGGCTATGCTCTCTGCCCTTGTAAAATTAGGCATACCTATGGCTATCAAGAGTGCTGCTATTCATTTTTCCAAGCTGTTCGTAAATTCCTGGATAAATTCCTACGGCGTATCCGTATCTGCCGTTGCAGGTATTGCCAATAAGTTCAGCAGCATCAGCAATCTGTTCTCACAGGCTATAAATACTGCTGGTTCTTCCATGGTAGGACAGAATATCGGTGCTAAAAAATATAGTAGAGTTCCGAAGATTATGCTCACTTCTTTCGGAATCACTTTAATTGTAGCCACAACTCTTTCCACCTTGCTGCTTGCATTCCCTACGGCGATTTTCAGCATTTTCACAGACAAGGCCGCAGTGCTTTCTGTCTGCATGGAATATATGCCGGTGGCCATTGTAATCTTCTACGGCAGTGCTTTCCGTGCCTGCATGAATTCGCTTATAAACGGAAGTGGAAATTATAAAATTAACTTCGTAACAGCTATTTTAGACGGCATGATTCTCAGAATCGGCCTGAGCGTCCTCTTCGGACTTACTCTTCATATGGATTATATCGGTTTCTGGTTAGGTGATGCACTGGCAGGCTTCACACCATTCTTCATCGGTATCGTCTACTACTTCTCCGGTAAGTGGAAGCGTGGCGATCAAATCGTTTAGTCAATTAAGTCACATAAAAAGCGGTGTCCCCTTTATGGGGGTACACCGCTTTCTTCATTCGTTCTTCTTAAGTTCTTACTTTCTATTTTTCGCTGTGCTCCTTTTTATACTGCAGCGTATAAAGCTGATAGTATTTGCCCTTCTCATGAAGCAGCTGCTGATGTGTGCCCTGCTCCACAATCTGACCTGAACTCAGCAAGATAATATTATCAGCATGCTGAATAGTAGAAAGTCTGTGCGCTACAATCAGCATAGTTCCGATATTTCTCATCTTTTCTAAGGAATCCTGAATCAAAATTTCAGTTTCCGTATCTATATTCGCAGTAGCTTCATCAAGAATCATCACAGAAGGCTTGTGAAGTATAGTTCTGGCAAATGACAAAAGCTGTCTCTGTCCAGCGGAGAAGTTGTTTCCTCGTTCTCTCACTACTTCATCTAAGCCCGAATCCATCTTCTTAATAAAGGAGTCCGCATTTACATATTTTACAGCCTGCCATATTTCTTCTTCCGAGAAATCTTCCCTTAAAGCTATATTGCTTCTAATAGTCCCAGAGAACAGGAATACATCTTGAAGCATCTGGCCAAAATGGCGTCTAAGCGAAGATATTTTGATTTTACGAATATCTATGCCGTCGATGAGAATCTGACCCTTCTGAATATCGTAATTTCTGCATATCAGCGACAAAATCGTAGATTTCCCAGATCCAGTAGCACCTACAAAGGCTACGGTCTGCCCTGCTTTTACATGGAAGGACACGCCCTTCAGTACCCACTCATCAGGCTTGTATGCAAACCATACATCACGGAACTCTATTTCACCGCGAATAGTTTCAAGTTCAATAGTTTCTTCCTCATCAACCACCTGTGGAACTAAATCCATAATGGTGAATATCTTTTCTGCCGATGCAAAAGATCTCTGCAACATATCAAACTGCTCAGCCAATGTCTGAATCGGATTGAAGAACTTGGAGATATACAGGTAGAAGGATACGATAACCCCGCTTGTCATCTCCTGTCCGAATAATACTACATTGTCGATATATCCCTTACCACCTATATAGAACAGGCACATAACAGATGAAACATAAAGCATATATACCATTGGACGGAAAATACCGAATACCAGCATACGATTACGCTTAGCCATACGCAGCTTCGCACTCTTTTCCACGAAGTCAGCCATCTTTCTATCTTCCTGGTTAAAGATCTGCGTCAGTTTCATTCCCGAAAGATTTTCGGAAAGATATGTATTAACATCAGTTGTTGCATCATTTACTTTGCGATGCACCTTTCTGGAGAACTTACGGAATATAACCGTAAACAGAACCACGAAAGGAACGAAGCAAAGTATCATCAGCGTCAGTGCATAGTTCAGCATGAGCATTGCGCCCAGCACGCCTAAAATTACAACAGAGTTCTTCAGCAATGTTACTAAAATATTAGTAAACATATATGAAATAGCATTAGTATCATTAGTTACACGAGTAACTAACTTTCCCACAGGAATTGAATTCAGCTGCTCATGGGACAGAGACTCAATATGCACAAACAAATCCTCACGCAAAGATGACAAAATCTTCTGTCCAGTTCTCTGCAAAATCATCGACTGCACATACATGCATATCATGCTGACTATGAGTATCATAACATAGACAGCTACAACCGAAAACAGATACGAAAGTTCAAACGTATCCTTTACAGTCTCTTCAATATGACCGATAAGCAACGGCGAAACCAGATCATATACTACCGAGAAAATGAGAGCGATAGCCACTACCACGAAATCCTTCCAAAACGGCTTCGCATATACCAGCAGTCTGCGCACAATTTCACCATCATTCATATTACGGTCAAATCCAACTTCTTCTTTTCTACTTTTTTCAGCAATATATGCCGCTAAAAACAAAATCGTAAAAGTACCGATAATAGCTCCTACAATCAGGATTGGATAATATTCTCTCATTACAGTGCGCCTCCTTCTTCTTCCAGTTTCTGAAGTTCGACCATCTTACGATAAGCCTCGCACTGTTCGCACAGCTGCTCATGAGTACCAACAGCAGTCAGACATCCATCCTCCAGGAACAAAATTTTATCCATGTTCTCAATGGTTGAAATTCGATGTGCAATGAGAATAGTCGTCTTTCCAGCCCTATTTTCCTCAAGCCCCTTCAAAATATTCTGTTCCGTCTTCGTATCTACGGCAGACACTGAATCGTCCAAAATCAGTATCGGCGCATTCTTCATCAAAGCACGGGCAATAGAAATTCTCTGCTTCTGACCACCGGATACAGTAACGCCTCGTTCGCCTAAAACAGTTTCATATCCATTTGCGAATTCTCTGATATTTCCATCTACATCGGCAAGTTCTGCTGCACTCTCAATTTCCTCCATTCTATACTCATCAACACCGAAAGCAATATTTTTTTCGATTGTATCGGAGAACAGGAAATTGTCCTGAGGTACATAAGCGCAGCCCTCTCTCACAGAGTGGATAGTTACTGAGTTTACATCATGCCCGTCTATAAATACTGTACCGTCAGGCACGTTATATGTACGGAGAAGCAAGTCCACAAGTGTAGTCTTGCCTGATCCAGTCTTACCTACTAAACCAACTCTTTCGCCAGGTTCAATGACGAAAGACACATTCTTCAAAACATCATACTCCCCATCTGGGTAGCAGAAATTGAGATTTTTAAATTCAATTCGACCATTGACATTCTCCAGCGGTTCGGCATCAGGTCGGTCAAACACATTTTGCTCAGCGTCGAGAAGCTCAGAAATTCTGTCCAAAGAAGCCTTTCCTCTTGAAGTCATATCGATCAGTTCGGCAACAGCCATAATTGGCCATACGATAGAATTGAAATATCCGATAAATTCTACAAGCTGCCCGGCATTAAATACGCCATGGTAAACAAGATATCCGCCATAACCTAAAATTACACAGATAACGCTTTCGACGAACAACGTAACTAATATTCTCAGCAAAACAGACAGTCTCGTATGTTCTACGTTAGCAACTTCATTTTCAACATTCAGCTTCTTGAATGCCAGAAGTTCTTTTCCTTCCTTTACGAATGCCTTAATTACAGCAATTCCAGAAAAACTTTCCTGGGCGAAGTCGGATAAATTAGAGAACGCTTCCTGTCTGATGTCCCATTTTATCATCATGGATTTTCCGATAACAGTAGATGATGCCAACAAGAAAGCCATAGGTATCATAGTCAAGATTGTCAGAGTGCTGTTCATGTTCCACATCTTGCCGATGGCTAAAACAGCCAGGAACACAGCATCTAAAAACATCATAATACCCCATCCAAAGCATTCTTGCACGGTATCCAGGTCATTTGTGAACAAACTCATCAGGTTGCCGACTTTGTTCTTCTGATAATATTCACAGCTCAGATTCTTCATGTTGTCAAACATTCTGTTACGAAGATCCTCTTCCACTCTTATAGCTGAGCCAAAGAACATTACACGCCACAAAAACCTACCAAAAACGATGCTCACTATTACAAAAAGCATCGGCATGCAGATTTTGTCCAATAAAAATGCCTTATCAAAAGCTACCATCTCTCCATGTACTTGCACATAACCTTGGTTGATGCCATTTATGAGCATCTGCTGCAGGTTAGGTATAACAAGCTGCATATAATCGACCATCAGAAGTGCTGCCATTCCAAGGAGCAACATTAAACCATATTTCTTATAATAGTGGTTGATATAACGTCCAAATATCAAAATTTCTCCTCTCCGCGTTTACCCGCTTTTACCTTTTACATTTCCCTTTTTCTTCAGCGTTAACTTTTCATATTATGTATATATTAGCACTATTCATGCAATGATTCAATGGGAGAAAATGTTGTATACACAAAAAAATAATCGCAGGAATCTTAATTAAATTAACTTAACTATGATTCTTGCGATTTATTGCAATTTCAAAAAATAAAAAACCGGCAACGTCCTACTT
>CAZLJV010000054.1:0-10525 GCA_964559965.1 uncultured Oscillospiraceae bacterium
ATGTATCCTTGTGCAGACCTAATTCTTCGCAAAGCTTCATATTTACAGGAATATTAGCAGCGGAAGATCTGGTAAAGAATGCAGTAATACCGGAATCCTTCAGGCACTTCAGAACCAGCGGATATGGGTTCTCTCTTGTATTGAAATATACGATGATTGGGTTGATAACCAGTGCATCTAACAGCATTGTTCCAACCAGAACCAGAATCAGCTTACCATAGCCCAGCAGTGCGCTCAGACCAGTTGTAGCGATGGAGTTGAATACCAGACCCATTACACCTAAAGGTGCTAACTTGATAACCCATCTAACAACCTGAGAAACGGCATCGGATATTTCGCCTAAGAAATTCTTAGTCGCATCGGAAGCACCACGCAGAGCAATACCTAAAATGATAGCCCATGTCAGAATACCGATGTAGTTTGCATTCAGCAGTGCATCGATAGGATTGGATACTACATTGAAGATCAGAGTCTTCAGAACTTCTGTAATTCCTTCTGGAGGAGTCACATCGCTAGTTCCATCTGCCAGTGACAGTTCGATTGGTACAATAAAGCTTACGATAACTGCTAATGTACCAGCTAAGAATGTTGCCAGCAGGTAGAGAACCAGGATTCTCTTCATGTTAGTCTTCTGTCCGGATTTATGCTGGCAAATTGCGAACATTACCAGGAAAAATACCAGAACTGGAGCTACACCCTTCAGTGCTCTTGTAAAGATATCACCAAGGATGGTAATACCGGATAATTGCTGCGGAGCCACCAGAGCCAGAACAATACCTATTACCAGACCGATGATGATCTGCTTTACCAAGCTCAGGCGATTCCATTTTTTTAATAGTTCTTTCATTATGAATCTCCTCCGAAAGTATAAAAATGTAAAAATACTTATTATAGAATACCACTTTAACGCCCTAAAATCAACACACAATCGACAAAAAATGTGGATTTTCTTGAAATTTCACAAAATTTCATAATTTTCTAAAAGTACTCTTCTAAAATACGCTCTTCTGTAGGCTTTCCCACATAAGAACCGATTACCATACAGATAAATGATACTGCTGCACCTATGAGAATCTGATGGATTCCTGCAATCTTAAATCCAAGCAGCATGGTAATACAATATACCAGAGTACCGCCTACCATTGACCATACAGCACCTGTACGGTTTGCCTTCTTCCAGAACATACCCATGATGAAAACCCATACGAAAGCACTTTCCAGACCACCGAAGGCGAACATATTAATCTTCCATATTACATCAGGCGGATTGATGGAGATTGCGAAAATAGCAAGCCCTAGGATTAAGTTGCAAGTCTGACTCAAAAGTTTTGCTCGGCTCTCAGGCACTTCAGCTCCACGCTTTGACATTTCGTGAAGATAAACGTCCTTCACGATTGAAGATGTAGCGGATAGGAGCAGCGAAGAAATAGTCGAAATGGATGCTGCAATAGGCCCAACAATCGTAATACCTGCCAGGAGCGGTGAAAGCGATGTCGCTATGGTCAGAGGGATAATATTATCCACACTGTTTCCATAAGCATCTAAACCTTCTGTAAGCACGCCCTGGGACAGTACACCTATAAAGTTCATACCGATATTCATCGCACCGACTACGATTGTGCCTATGATAATTGCACGATGAAGTGACTTGGTATCCTTGTAGCTTAAATTTCTGACTACGGACTGAGGCAGACCTATGGTAAACACGCCCACCAGCAGCCACTGGGAAATATACAGCGTCAGAGGCATATTACCGCCCGAAAACGGCTCGAGCATTTCAGGCTTGCTGCTTGCGATGTGCTCCATAATATTTTCATAGCCGCCGCCCTGCTTCAGCACGCCTGCCATAAGAAGGAACATGCCCACAAGCATTACTATTGCACAGAGAGTATCTGTGATAGCTACACCGCGGAAACCGCCTACTGTAGTATACAGGACAACTACCAGACCGAAGACCAGAAGGCCTGTCATGTATGAATATCCTGTTACAGCTTCAAACAGCTTAGCGCCGCCTACGAACTGCGCCACCATAGTAGCTGAGAAAAACAGTACCACAATCACTGCTGAGACAAGCGCAATAGCGTCAGACTGATAGCGATGTCTGATTACATCGATAACTGTGACAGCATCGATTTTGCGAGCTATGATAGCCATCTTCTTGCCCAAAACGCCCAGCACCAGGAACAATGCGGTCACTTGCACTACGGACATGTAAATCCATCCGAATCCTATGCTCCATGCCTGTCCAGGTCCTCCGACGAATGAGCTTACTGAGCTGTAGGTCGCCACTGTAGTCATGGCCAGAACGAATCCGCCCAGACTTCTGGATCCGATAAAGTATTCCTTTATGAACCCTTGTGACTCCTCTTTTGCATTAACTTTTCTTAAATAAATACTGACTGCAAGCATCGAAATCATAAAAATGAATACGGGTAGCAGTGCTGCGATATTACCTTTCATCTGCGCCCTCCTTTTTTAATGGTTCCTCTTCGTCATCAAGGCTGAAATCCTTGAAAACATGCTTCACTAGCCATATCACCAAAACCACGGAGAAAATCCAGGTACCGATACATCCCGTAATGGCCCACAATGGTGTGTGGAAGATGGTGATATTCAGCTGGCTCACGCCAATTCCTGCGATGGCCCAGAATGCAACGATAGCTAACAATGCCCAGAAGCAAGCGATAGCCTCCTTGCGGATCTGTCCATACTTTTCTTTTTTGTTCATCTTTTCCTCCATGTATGAAATTTTACGCCTCATTATATCACTAAAAAAAGCGGATTGCAACGAGCAAATCCGCTTTTTCATATTCGTTTTACACAAGCTGGTGCTTGTTTTTTTCAAACAGCTTTATCAAAACCTTAATCATCACAAACTCCACCGGAATCATAACGAGGCACTGAACCACTCTCGTAGCGAGAAGCGGCAAAAAAGGCGTCCCGTTCAGCACATGAATCCAGTAGGTGTTCAGCCCCAGACTTAAAATCAGCTGGTTAATTCCCACAGCTGCACCAATTCGCAGCGTAGACTGATTTTTGTGAAGCAGCACACCATAGAGAATCCCCGTAATTGCAGCCGTAAGAGTAAAACCGGGGAAAAATGGCGCAATCGGAAACAGTATCGCTCCGACTATGTCCCCCAAAGCACCTACAAACGCCCCCATCAGCGGCCCATACAGATATCCTGCCATGAATATGGTGACAAATGTAAAACCGATTTTTACGCTCAGCGTATTGATTGACAAGAAACGCGACAAAATCACATTCAGCGCAATCAGAATTGATGCCGTCACCAGCATCTTTGTGTCCATCTTTTTCATAAAAAAACTCCTTCCTGTCAACATGCTACAGGAAGGAATTAATTCTCTTTCTTGCAGCAGCGGACGCAGGTACAGCACCGCGGCATTCCTGCCTTCGTCCGGTGACAACATCCCATCCACCGGCACTTAACGCGCTGACCTTACTCTGACTTTAAGACATTAATTTATATTATTTATTTACCAGCTTATTGATTCAACTTGCGCTTAGCTGCTTCAACTACATGAGACACCAGCACGCTTGTGGTAACTGTACCTACGCCGCCTGGCACAGGAGTAACAGCACCTGCCACTTTTTCTGCCTCTTCAAACTTCACATCCCCGCAAAGCTTGCCTTTCTCATCATTCCAGCCAATGCCCACATCTACTACAGTCTGACCTTCGCTCAGGTACTCAGCACCGATGCTCTCCATCTGACCGGCGCACACGATAAGGATATCAGCCTGACGAGTAATTTCCGGCATATTTACAGTCTTAGTGTGACATGTGGTAACTGTCGCATTTTTGTGCATCAGCATCATGGATACAGGACGGCCTACCACCAGAGAACGTCCAATCACTGCTGCACGCTTGCCGCTGCAATCCACGCCATAGTAGTTCAAAATCTCCATAGCAGCCTGAGCTGTGCAAGGTGGAAAACCGACCTTCGTATTCGTAAATACTCCTGCCAAAGATCCATCAGTACATCCATCTACGTCCTTTTCCGGCTTCAGCATACATCTGGCCTTTTCGCCATCTAAATGCTTAGGTAGCGGACGGAAAAGCAGGATTCCATGAACGGAATCATCATCATTAAGCTGTGTCAGTGCCGCATCAAAATCTTCCTGGCTCACATCTGCATCAAGCACAACATTTCGCACTTCCACTCCAACTGTCTCACAACGCTTCATAGCTCCTCTTTCATAGGACAGGTCATCCGGTCTTTCTCCTACTCTTAAAATAGCAAGAGTCGGAACAATTCCCTGCTCTTTTAGACAAGCTACTTCTTTAGTCATATTTTCATTAAGCGCTGCCGTAACCGGCGCACCCTTCAATATTTCTGCCATTCTATTCCTCTCTTCTCATCATCAGATATCTGTATCTTAGAACAGACCGCTGATGACGCCATTTTCGTCTACATCAATTCTTTCTGCAGCTGGAACCTTAGGCAGACCAGGCATAGTCATAATGTCACCTGTCAGCGCTACGATAAATCCAGCACCTGCAGATACCTTCAGATTACGCACCTGAATAGTGAAGTTTCTAGGCGCTCCCAGCTTCTTCTGGTCATCAGAGAAGCTGTACTGTGTTTTAGCCATGCAGATTGGAAGGTTGCCGAATCCTAAGTCTTCAAGCTGCTTGCGCTGCTTAACAGCATTTCCTACAAGCTGCACTCCATCGGCACGATAAATTTTACCTGCAATTGCATTAAGCTTATCCATAATACCTGTTTCAGCTTCATAGCAGAACTGGAAGTCATTAGGTTCTTCACAAAGTCTTACAACTTCCTCTGCCAGTGCGATTCCACCTTCGCCGCCTTTCGCCCATACTTCAGACAGTGCTACATTTACACCTAAAGCCTTGCACTTTTCTTCTACCAGCTTCAGTTCAGCTTCAGTATCAGTAGGGAATGCATTGATAGCAACTACGCAAGGCAGTTTGAATACATTTGTAATATTTTCTACATGCTGCAGCAGGTTTGGAAGACCAGCTTCCAGAGCTTCTAAGTTTTCCTGATTCAGATCAGCCTTAGCTACGCCGCCGTGATGCTTCAAAGCACGTACAGTCGCAACGATAACTACTGCAGACGGTGCAATACCAGCCATGCGGCACTTGATATCTAAGAACTTTTCTGCACCTAAGTCAGCACCAAATCCAGCTTCTGTAATAGCATAATCGCCCAGCTTCATAGCCATTTTAGTTGCAGTTACGGAATTGCAACCGTGTGCAATATTAGCGAAAGGTCCGCCATGAATCAAAGCAGGTGTACCTTCCAGAGTCTGAACTAAGTTTGGCTTCAGCGCATCTTTAAGCAGGGCTGCCATAGCGCCCTGTGCCTTCAGCTGACCTGCTGTTACAGGCTTATCATCATAAGTATAAGCAACAACAATTCTAGCTAATCTTTCCTTTAAGTCTATAATATCGCTTGCCAGACAGAGAACTGCCATTACTTCAGATGCTACTGTAATATCGAAACCGTCTTCACGAGGAGTTCCGTTAGGCTTACCACCCAGACCATCGATGATATTTCTCAGCTGACGGTCATTCATATCCACGGCTCTCTTCCAAGTAATCTTTCTTGGGTCGATTCCCAGCTCATTTCCCTGCTGAATATGATTGTCCAGCATAGCTGCAAGCAGGTTATTCGCAGCCCCGATTGCATGGAAATCACCTGTGAAATGGAGGTTAATATCTTCCATAGGTACAACCTGAGCATAACCACCGCCGGCTGCACCGCCCTTCACGCCAAAAACAGGTCCCAGTGATGGTTCACGAAGTGCTACAACAGAACTCTTTCCGATTCTGCGCAGGCCGTCTGCCAGACCTACAGTAGTAGTAGTCTTTCCTTCCCCAGCAGGAGTAGGATTGATTGCAGTTACCAGAATCAGCTTTCCGTCCTTCTTATCAGCTCTGTCTCTGAGCAAAGCATAATCGACTTTAGCCTTGTAATTACCATACTGCTCTAAGTACTTTTCTTCAACTCCAGCAGTAGCTGCAATTTCTGTAATTCTCTTTTTCTGACATTCCTGTGCAATTTCGATATCGGATTTATAAGTCATATTGTTTTCCTCCCATCATCCTTATACATAATCAATTATGAATTATGATTTATGTGAACTATAAGTATTGCGTGATTCAAAAACTCACCCATCATCTATATTATAGCAAACAGCTCCGTTTTTCAAGTCTTAAATCTAATAAAAAAGATGGGATACACATCAATCGAATATCCCATCTTCGTTAAAATTCTATTACATTGTAATCAGTAAGAAACGAGCTGCAAACAGTAAAGCAATGATTGTTACTACGATATCCTTCTTTCCATACTTGCCGGACAGTAAAGTGATCAGCACATAAGCGATGGAACCCACGCCAATACCATTGGAAATGGAGTAGGACAGACACATGATAATAACAGTCAGGAATGCAGGAACTGCAGATGCAATATCGTCCATATCGATCTTACCGAAGCCCTTCATCATGAGAACACCAACATAAATCAGTGCTGGAGCTGTAGCACAAGAAGGAATCAGTGTAGCCACTGGGCTGAGGAACAGACATACTGCGAAGCAAGCTGCAGTTACCATACTTGTGAGACCAGTTCTGCCGCCTGCACCTACGCCCGCTGCAGATTCAACGAACGTAGTACATGTGGAAGTACCCAGTACAGCACCTGCTACAGTTGCTACGGAGTCACACATCATGGACTTGTCCAAGTCAATAGGGTCTCCATTTTCATCAATCATACCTGCCTGTGAAGCAGTACCATATAATGTGCCGATTGTATCAAACATATCTACCAGACAGAAAGTGATTATCAGAACAATTGCACCGAATACTCCATCAATATGCGCACCGCTAAATGCATTTGTCCAAGATTCAGCCTTGAAAAGACCTGAAACACCAACTGCACCGAAATCTCTGAAGGACTGACCGATATGTGCTAAATTAAAGGACGGTACGGTTGCTGTAGAAACATAATACAGAACAGTTACCACTAAAATACTGATGATAACGCTTCCCTTGATCTGTTTCTTTTCTAATACCGCAATCAGAACGAGACCACAAATAGCCAGTACAACCGGAGCCATCGCCAACCACGCATCGAAACCAGTTTCTGCATTTACGATTGCACCGTGGAAGTCGAACAGCTGGGAAATAGTATATGGATTAGACTGAATGATACCTACATTCTGGAATCCAATATTAGCAATAAACAGACCGATACCAGCGGAAATAGCCTTTTTCAATGCTTCAGGCATTGCTGTAGCGATATATTTTCTTAAACCTGTAGCAGACAGCAATAAGAAAACAATACCTGACAGGAAAATAATAACCAGACCAGACTGATATCCCTCGATCACATCAACTCCCGCAAAATATGCACCGGAAACGAAAGTTGTGCAGAAGAACGAGTTTAGACCCATGCCGCAAGCCTGAGCATAAGGCATTTTGGCATAAAGCGCCATGAGCAGTGTACCGATTACAGCTACCAAGATTGAAGCGATGTAAACGGAATTCCAGATCCGGCTAAGTGCTGCACCATCTGCGCCTGCTTCAGCGAGCCATCCAGATGCACCGCCTGCTGCAACCTGATTAGGGTTAACGATAACGATGTAACACATCGCAAAGAAAGTTGTCAGACCTGCAAAAACTTCTGTCTTCACATCTGTACCCCTTTCTTTTAACTTAAAGTACTCCATAAATTCCTCCTTAAATTTCTCCGTGAATTCATAAAATAGTTCAAAAAATAAAAAAATCATATCATGTACAAAACACGACATACTAATTTTAACAATAAATGAGCAAATATGCAACGAATAGATTGTACTTTTTTGAATTTTATGACGAATTCTTTCGAATAATGTATACTCATTTTTATGCAACCAAGTAATTTTTTATGCTTTTCGCTTAATTTTCCCTTTACATTTGCTTTTAAAGTGTTAAAATATAATCGAGGTTTATTTATGTTTTGCCGTAAAAATTAAATAGTAACGGCAAACCGCAGTGAAGTAGGAGGAGTATTATGTTTAAAAAATTTACTAATGGCTGCGTGCGTGTTGTAAATCGCTGGCTGCCTGATCCGTTTTTATTCGCAATTATTCTGACTATCGTTGTTTTCGTAGCCGCTATGATTGGTACCAGCCAAGGTCCAATCGAGATGGTGCAGTCTTGGGGTCAGGACTCCGGTTTCTGGGGCTTGCTTGCATTCTCAATGCAGATGGCTCTGGTGCTGGTATTAGGCTCCGCTATGGCATCTGCCACTGTCTGCAAGAAGGCATTGGGTGCGATTGCATCCATCGCTAAGGATAAGAAGAGTGCTATTCTGGTAGTTACATTCGTATCCACTATCTGCTGCTGGTTAAACTGGGGCTTCGGTCTGATCGCAGGTGCTCTGCTGGCGAAAGAAATCGCTAAGAGAGTTCGCGATGTAGACTATCCGCTGCTGATTGCTTCCGCTTATTCCGGTTTCGTAATCTGGCATGCTGGACTTTCCGGTTCCATTCCTCTGCAGCTTTCTACAACTACTACAATCTTAGGTGTAGAATATACAGCTGCAACCAGCCAGACAATCTTCCATCCTGTAAACCTGATTATGTGCCTGGCACTCCTTATTACCATGCCTCTTATCAACTATGCTATGCATCCTTCCAAGGAGCAGACTATCCTGGTAAATCCTGATATGTTAGTTGAAGAAGAAGAAAAGACCTACACAATTGAAACACCTGCTGAAAAGATCGAACACAGCAAGATTCTGTGGGTTATCACTCTGGTTTTAGGCTTTGCTTACATAATCGTTTACTTTAAGAACAACGGCTTCAATTTAGGTCTGAACATCGTAAACATGATTTTCTTATTCCTGGGCATTCTGCTCCACGGAGATCTTAGAAAATATGTAGACGCAATCGCAGACGCAGCATCCGGCGCTTCCGGCATTCTGCTGCAGTTCCCATTCTATGCTGGTATCATGGGTATGATGGTAGCACAGAATGCTGACGGTGTTTCCCTGGCAAGCATCATTGCTGACTTCTTCGTAAGCATCTCCAATGATGTAACGTTCCCTGTACTGACATTCGTATCTGCAGGTATCATTAACTTCTTCGTTCCATCTGGCGGCGGACAGTGGGCTGTTCAGGCTCCTATCGTAATGCCTGCTGCTACAGAAATGGGCATCGAATATGGTCGTGCAGCTATGGCTATTGCATGGGGCGACCAGTGGACTAATATGATTCAGCCGTTCTGGGCTCTTCCAGCTCTGGGCGTTGCTGGTCTGTCTGCAAGAAATATTATGGGTTACTTAGTAGTAATCTTGATTTATACTGGTGTTATTGCATGCCTGGGCTTCCTGGCATGGGGCTTATTCTTCTAAGAAAGAACAAACCTTTATTAAATCAATAAAAGAAATTCATTGTAAATAAACCCCAAAAGGAGCTGTCGAATAAGCTGGCTATATGCCAAGCTGCCGACAGCTCTCTTTTTATATACGATATTGATATTCTATATCAAGCTATAGAATATTTCCAATTACCTTTCCTGCTATAGAGCAAATCGCTGCCAGCGGCAGTGCTGTCACCACGTCTATTATCACATGCTGCTTCGTCAGCAGTGTTGAGCAAATTATGCAGCAGCAAAGAGTTACGATTGCAAGCTGTACTCCTACACTCATAAGACTGCAGCTTATTGCTGACATTATAACAATAAAGCACATGGAACAATGCATACTTGGCGTGCAGTTAAGCCCCCGATAGTCGATTAAATATACGAGGCCAAGGATTTTGCCGGAAAATGTGTCGGTCGGTGCCTTTGGACGCTGAAAGCTGGTAGGATATCGCCAGTAGATTAGCGTGCTGATTATAATATCTAAAACTATCGTGACTAAATATGCTTTGTAATCCGCTGGATTTATGCTGTATAAGTAAATCGGATAAAGTGCAATCAACAGATACCACGACACATAGAAGAAAACTGCCTGTGGTTTATATGGAATCTTATCATCTATAGGTCGTGCCATATCGTGAAACGGCCCCTGAAAGTATTGCACTACTAAGTATAGAATTCCCTGAAATGCTAGCGCAAGAGCTTGTATTCCTGCCAGCGTAAGAAAAGTTTTTAACTCCAAAATCTTTTCCCTCCTATTATTTTAATAATCTCACCCTATACTTATATATTACATCTTTTCTCTCAACTGAAACTTAATTTTAGGTGTTGATTTAATAAAAAACCCCTGAAATATTGATTGCTCAATACTTCAGGGGTTTAGTGACAGTTTGGATTCTTAACTGACCGTGTTACGGTTTCAATTAAGCGTTAGCCATCTGCTTAGCAACTTCTTCAGCAAAGTTTTCTTCCTTCTTTTCGATACCTTCGCCTACTTCGAAACGAACAACCTGAGTCAGAGCCAGATCTTTGTTTACAGTTTTCAGGTACTGAGCAACAGACTGTTTACCATCTTCTGCTCTTACATATGTCTGATCTACCAGACAGATTTCTTTTAACTGTTTCTGTAC
>CAZLJV010000055.1:0-10494 GCA_964559965.1 uncultured Oscillospiraceae bacterium
GCCCAGAGGTCTTCTTGCAGGACAGATGTAGGAACAGCTTCCGCATTCCATGCACTGCATTACCTTCAGGTCGCTCAGAGCCTGTGCATCTCTTCTTTCGTAAGCAGCAGACAGCGCAGTTGGGATCAGCTTGAATGGACATGCCTGGTGGCATCTGCCGCAGTTGATACAAGCTGTTTCTTCCTTAACCATGGACTGTGCCTTGGAGAATGCCAGAATAGCATTGTTGTTCTTTACGATTGGCAGTTCATCAGAGAAGATTGCACGACCCATCATAGGACCACCCATCAGAATCTTCTTAGGTTCCTGCTTGTAGCCACCGCAGAATTCGATGACATCATGTACCTGAGTACCGATAGGAGCGATAACGTTGGTAGGACGAGCAACTGCATCGCCGTCAACTGTTACTCTCTTAGTAACTAAAGGCATACCAGTTCTGAAGTACTGGCCTACGAATGCGATTGTAGTTACGTTGGACAGGATAATACCCAGATCAGCAGGCAGTACGCCAGCGTTCATAGTCTTACCAGTCACTTCGTATACCAGAACACGTTCTGCACCCTTTGGATATCTAGCCTGCAGCTTGAAAGTCTTAATATTTGTGATTCCCTTAGCTGCCAGCAGCTGATCCAGGTGCTGAATTGCATCCATCTTGTTTTCTTCGATTCCGATGTAACCTTCGTCCAGTCCGATATACTTCATAACCAGCTGGCATCCGGAAATCAGATCTTCTGCATCTTCCAGCATCAGTCTGTGGTCGGAAGTGATGAAAGGTTCACATTCTGCCGCATTAACGATCAGAGTATGAACATCATCAAGATTTCTTGGATTAAACTTAATGTGGGTTGGGAAGGATGCACCGCCCAGACCTACCAGACCGCTTGCTCTGATCGCTTTTACGAATTCAGGCAGATCGTTGGCAGTTGGAACTTCGATTCCTTCATAAATTTCCTGCTTCTTGTCTGGTTCAATAACCACCAGAGTGTCCTTGCCGCCGCTTGCAGAACGCACTTCTTCAATACCAGTAACGGTACCGGAAACGGAGGAGTGTATTGGCGCGCTGACGAAAGCGTCAGTATCGCCTAAAAGCTGACCTACTTTTACGCAGTCACCTTTCTTCACTAAAGGCTTGCAAGGTGCTCCGATATGCTGAGACATGGAAATTTTTACGACATCAGGTACAGGCATTACTTCAGTTGCACAACCAGCAGTGTGCTTGTAATGGCTCACATGAATGCTCGGTAAATGTTTTTGACTCATTGTGTTGAGACCTTCCTTTCTAAATTATGTACAAAATCATACAGATATCATTATACACTACCCTAACACAAAAATCATTAAAAACTTTCATTTTTCTCGAAAAAAAATGTTGAATTCATGATAAATTGTGGTAAATAACTATACTTTATTTCTTCAAATGTTCTTTTCAAACACAATCTTGCCGCCCACCATGGTTAAAACAGGCAGAATGTCCTTTATTTCCATAGGGTCGCAAGTAAAGATATCCTTATCCAACACAATCATATCAGCCAGATATCCAGCCTTTATACGACCTTTCTTATCTTCCATAAATTCATTGTAGGCGCTTCCATAGGTATAAGCATCTACAGCAGTCTCCACATCTACACATTCCTTAGGATAGAAGCCTCCCTCTGGAAGTCCGTCCATGCCCTTTCTCGTAACAGCCATATATAAATTAGGGAAAGGATTGCTGTCTTCAACCGGACTGTCAGTGCCGTAAGACAGATGAACCCCTCGACGAAGCAGCGTACCGAAGGCATAAGAAGTCTCAGCCAGCTCTTTTCCGCACAGAGGCTCTAAGATTTTGCGGTCGTAGTCGATAAATATAGGCTGCGCCTGCACCAAAATCCCCTTTTCCACAATAGAATCCAGTATCTCTTCATCGGTAATCTGACAATGCACTAAGCTGTGACGCAGCTTATTTTCACCATCGACGAAGCCTTTTTCGTATCCGGCGATAACCTGACGGATAGCCTCATCACCGATACAGTGAGTAACGATCTGCACGCCATATTTTGATGCGAGACGACAGAACTGCTCCATGTCATCTTTCTCAAGGCAGTCAACTCCGTGCACATCAGGCATTCCCACATATCCATCAGTCATAAGAGCCGTGCGGCCGCCTAAACTTCCGTCCTTAAACAGCTTCAAAGGTCCTAAACTCAGCCACGAATCCTCTCCGTAACTTCCGCCGCAGCGAGCAAACTCGCCCTCAGTCAGATAAGCCTCGAAATCAGCAGGCTTGCCGAAGCACACCTGATGACGATAGCGCAGCACACCTTCACCCAACTGATAAATTTCACGCATCATCTGGAAAGTTCCGTCCACATCATGCGTAGAACAGCCCACATCATTGCTCTGCACGCTGGTGAGACCGTGAGCAACCGCATATTTCATGCCCTCAAGAATATAAGAACGCTGCTGCTCCAGTGTAGGCTTTTTCAGCACAGACTTCACCATAGTCCCAGCATTTTCAGCAAACACGCCACTCGGATATCCGTCCGCTTCTCTGCGAATTTCTCCGCCTTCCACCTCCGGCGAATCAGGATTCAGCCCTAAAAGCTCGATGACCTTAGTATTTGTGGACACCACATGGCCGCAGACCCTCTCTAAAATAATAGGGATTTCCGTGCTGATTCTGTCTAAATCGTGGCGAGTCGGTACGCGCTTTTCGTCAGTAAATAAATCCTGATTCCAACCCATGGAATGAATACCATTTTTGACACGGTCAGGATGCTGAGCCATAAAGGTTTTGCAGATTTCCACCAGTTCGTCGATAGATCTCGCTTTCCAAATCGGCGCACGCTGAAGCTGCACACCCACCTGCATCAGATGAAGATGGGAGTCGTTAAGCCCAGGAATTACAGTTCGTCCCTGACAATCGATTCGTTTCCCCTCAAAATCCGCGCCGCAGGCCGCCTCGATTTCCTCATTGCTTCCCACTGCCGCAATCAGGTCGTCTTCCACCAAAACAGCCTCCGCATAAACGCCTTTTTCCACATAAATTTTTCCGTTATAAAATACTGTTTTCATCGCTCGCTTCCTTTCCAACCACAACGCAGCCCTGCTCGTCCAAGCCTATTACCTTTTCCTCCGCTTCACGCCGTGCCGCCACATATGCGATTACCTCTTCATCAAAAACCTCTCCCGGACAGACAATCGGAATTCCCGGCGGATATGGAATCACCGACGAAGCACAAACCCTGCCCGCCGCATCTCCCAGCAAAATCCGCTCTTTCGACTTCGGTATCTCCCTCATCACCAACTTCTTCGTCACCGCCTCTGGCTGCTTCGGTCTTACCTCCACCAGCTCACGCCCAGACACAATTTCCTTCAGTGCCTCTGCCAGACGCTGAAAATCGCTGCGACTGTTCCCTATGCCGGTCATGCACATGAGGATATTTCCGGTGACCAACTCTATAAAAATTCCCTTTTCCATGAGAAGCTCTTCCAACTCATTGCCATTTAGCCCATAAGCGGACATATCTAAATTCAGCTTCGTAGGATCAAGCATATCGTGTCGCATAATCTTCAGACCTGGCACTTCTTTTTCAGCATAATTGTAGAACCACTCCAGATTCTGCGCCCATTCATCTATGAGAAGCTTGCCGTGTTTTTCCATCAAATCAGCATTTATATCCAGCGAAGCCATCAGCGGATAGGAAGGACTTGTGCTTTCTATAGCCTGAAGTCGGTCTTCCAGTGCATATCTGTCCACTCTGTCTGTGCAGACATTGAGAAGAGCAGTCTGTGTGAAAGATGCCAGAGTCTTATGTATGCTATTTATTACTAAGTCAGCACCGGCAGATTCGGCCGCTGCCGGAAAATCATACCCCTTAAAGAAGTTCAAATGCGCCCCATGAGCCTGGTCCACGATTAAAATTCGCTGCTTAGCACCTTCTACCTTGTAATTATGAACTATATCGGCAATAGACGATATAGCGCTGCATATTCCATAGTAATTAGGCGATGGAAGTATAACCGCCGCAGCATCAGGATGCTGGTCTAAACAATTTTTAATTTCCTCTGGCGAGATTCCACCTGAAATCCCTTGTTCCTTCAGCGTCTCAGGATACGCATATATCGGCGTAATGTCTGCAAGGGAAAGCGCATTGAAAATGGACTTGTGGCAGTTGCGTGCAAGGATTAACTTACCGCCCTTTGGAACAGATGCCAAAATGGACGCAATAAGACCTGCAGAGCTTCCGTTTATCAGGAGGTAAGACTCCTTAGTGTTATACTGCCTGCGGTATCTGTTCATAGTCTCCCTTAACACGCTCTCCGCCTGAAACAGATTATCCGCTCCCGGGATTTCGGTAATGTCACAGTCCATGAGATTTTGCAGGAAGTCTCCATAGCCGAAGCGCTTGTATATAGCGCTGCCCTTGTGACCGGGCATATGAAATGACACTGGTTTCATGGCACTGTGTTTTAATAAAAACTCTGTTAATGTCTCCATATATGTTCTCTACTTTCTTAATTCAATCTATTTTCTTTCGTAAACCGTCTTGCCGCCGACCACTGTGCGCAAAGGCAGGATATCCTTAATTTTAAGCGGATCACATGTAAAAATATCCGTATCCAGCAGCACTAAGTCCGCATAATATCCTGGCTTGATGCGGCCTTTGATATTTTCTTTGAATTCGCAATATGCACTTTCGTATGTATATGCGTCAATGGCGGTTTCCACATCTACACATTCCTTAGGATAAAATCCGCCTTCAGGTCTGCCGTCCTGATGTCTGCGGTTGATTGCCTGATGCAGATTCAGGAACGGATTGCAGTCTTCAACCGGGCAGTCTGTACCATATGAAAGATGCACACCGCGGCGCAGCATAGTTCCAAAAGCCAGACTTGTCGATGAAAGCTGGTCTGGGAAGATTTTGCGCATTACGTCCATATCAGAGCCCATGAAGATTGGCTGTGCTTGAACAAGCATACCTTTTTCGGCAATGCGATCTAAGATTTCCTCATCAGTTACCTGACAATGAATCAGGCTATGGCGCAGTTTGTTTTCGCCGTCTACGAAGGCTTTTTCGTAGGAGTCCATGGTCTCGGAAATGGCTAAATCGCCGATGGCATGGGTCATAACCTGCACGCCATATTTCTTTGCGATGGCGCAGTAGCGATCCATCTCTTCCGGTGTGATGCAACTTACGCCATGATTATCAGGATCGCCCACATATCCGTCCTTCATCATGGCTGTACGCGCGCCTAAGCTGCCATCTTTGTACAGTTTCAGCGGTCCCAGAGTAAGCCAGGAATCCTGCCCGTAGCCTTCGCCGCCTCCGCATGCTGTCCCATAAGCGCCTGACTTGTCATTATACTTTGCGAACTCACCCTTTGCTAAGAAATCCTCGAATTCCTCTGGGGAATCAAACAGTGTCTGGTGGCGAAAACGGAGCAGACCTTCGCCTCTTTCATAAATTTCGCGATAAGTGTCGAAAGCGCCTTCACCTTTACATTCCGGATAGCCGATGTCGTTACACTGCACAGAAGTCAGCCCGTGGGAAACAGCATATTCCATTGCCTCTAAAATCGCCGCCTGTCTTTCTTCCTTCGTCGGATTAGGAATGAGAGCGTTGACCACATGACAAGCGTTTTCTGTGAATATTCCGCTCGGGAATCCATCTTCTTCTAAGCGCACTTCGCCGCCTGGAATTTCAGGAATTTCCTTATCAAATCCCAGCATTTCAATAGCTTTAGTGTTCGCCGTCAGCATATGGCCGCAGATTCTCTCCATTATCACAGGAATTTCTGTGCTTACGCGGTCTAAATCATGGCGAGTAGGCATTCTCTTTTCCCCTTCGGTGAAATTATCCTGATTCCAGCCGATGGAATGCATACCACTCTTCACACGCTCAGGATGTTCAACAAGGAAGTCCTGACACCGCTTCACCATATCCTCGATAGAACGCACATCATCAGTCTTCACCTTAGATAAGTTGCGCCCAAACATCAAAAGATGCATATGAGAGTCGTTTAACCCCGGAATCATAGTCTTTCCCTGGCAGTCAACTTTCTCAAGGCTTTCCTTGCCATCAGCCCGTTCCTTGTCAACAGCCAGCGCCAGCACTTCTTCCTTAGAGCCTACGGCAGTGATAATTCCATCTTCAACCAAGACTGCTTCTGCGAAACAGCCCTTTTCTACATAAACTTTGCTGTTATAAAAAACTGTACTCATGTTTTTTCCTCCGCCCCCATTCCAAATTCTATCCTAAATATATATTTAATTCAAAATCATATCGATGTACTTGATATAAAGGTCTGGCAGCACATCAAAATTGTAATGCTTATTCAAACGTTCCGTATACTTGTGCAGGTCTTTTCCATAAGCACCCAGCACTAAAGCCGGAACCTTAAACTTCTTCATTGCCTCGCTTGGGAAGTTGTATACGATGTTGACACCCACCAGATTTTCGAACAGGCCGTCGAAGTTCACGCCATCTGCCAGCCATGTGTAGCAAAGGTCAGAAATTCCATAATACTCGCTGGTTGCCAGCACCTCGCCGTGAACCTCCTTAGCATACTTAATCAGTTCGTCTATACACTCCAGCATCTTTCTCGTATCACCATGGCTCGTATCAATATTCACATCAGGATAATATGGCGGAATTATGGAAACGATAATCATAGGGTCCTTATCGTCCTGCAACTCGTAAATTCGCTTTACCATCTTCACGCAGGCATCTTGCATTTCAGGATTCACACGCAAAAGCTCCGCCGCATACTTGCGCATCTCTTCATTCAAGTCCCCGTCATAATTCTTCTGCGCATCATGGAAAATCTGGCCGAAAGTCTTAACCTTAGGCTGCGCCTTGTATGTCTTAGGCTTTTCCCCCGCAAAATCTGCGAACGCCGCCACTTTCTCATCGATTGCATCATTGACTGCTTCGAAGGCATCACTTGCCAGCTTAATCAGCTTCATCATAGTTTCCTCAGGCTGCATCTTAATGGTTGCAATATTGTAATATGATGCTGCATACAGGGACGAAGAGAGTGAGTAATTCTGCTTCATATCCTGCAATTTCAAGCCAGCAGGAGGTGCTGTAGTTACGCCATGATTTTTTTGACAAAATTCTGCATTAAGATGCATTCTCTTATATACCTCAGCATTGAGCATATTGGCATCTAAGCCTAAAAACGGCTCTTCGCCGTGAGTCGTATGACCTACGCAGAAGAACATCGGCATGACTTTACCCGCACCGCCGTACTGAATGTATTTTGTTCCGTCGTCTTCCTTATCGACCATGAAACACTCCATCAGCAAAAGCACCTTATATTTCAGCTGATGACGCTCAGCGAACTCGTTGAAGAAAGGCACTGCCGCCAGCATACCCTCAGAATTTGTCTCCTCACCGCACACTGCCACATAGAGAATGTTTCCGTTCAGTCCGCCCTCCTGGTCATAGTGGCGCATAAGCTCCATAGCCAGCGCATGGCCTATCTTCATGTCTGCAGTCCCACGACCAAATATCCACTCTCCGCTATCCAAATCAGCACGGCTCACTTCGTCCATAGGCAGCTCACCGATTCTCTTAGTAATCTCCTCCACCTTGAAGGCTGCATCTTGAAGATAGCCATATTCCTCCACATCTACCACATCATAATGCCCCGTCAGAATAATCGTATTCGGATTTTCCGGTGCCAATTCCATGTACGCCGCCACTATTTCACGGTCAAGAGGATCATTTTCCACCGGAACACGCATCACATGCTCTGGATGCGACTTAAAATATGGAATATCCCTCAAAATCTCTTCGATGGCATATGTAGCAGTCATCTCGTCTGGTGTTCCGCTCACGCTTGGCGCTTCCACCATCTTAACCATAGCATCATACATTCTCTTCTTATCAATCATTTCCAAATACCTCCTATTTCCAAGTCACACGAACTACTCGAGTATGCCTTTATACTACGCAAAATCCGTGCCACCGAACTTTTTCATTTCGCCGAGGTAAATACATATCTAACTCAATTGTGACATAAAATCATTTACTTTTCAATCTAAAAAATCCCCGAGAAGGGGCACACAATTAGCCTCCGTCTCGGGGATTATTTTACAAACTATTTATATAATTATCCTTAATTTTATTCATCATATCCCGTTGCCGTAGCCTTGTCGAAGATAGCAGTCACTTCTTCACTTGGCTTCTTATCCAGCAGAGTAAATACAACCGCTGCGATTAAGCTGCAGCCGAAACCTGGAATGATTTCGTATACGCCAGTACCTGAGCAGAATGTCAGCCACAGAACGTCTACAAGCGCACCAGTTACAACACCTGCCACAGCACCCTTGTAAGTGAATCTTCTCCAGAAGAGAGACAGGATAATTGTAGGACCAAATGCAGAACCGAAACCAGCCCACGCATTTTCTACTAAATTCATAATAGCCTGCGCACCTTCTGCTTTGCTGGATGCGATGAAGAAAGCAATTACGGAAACAATTACAACTACAACACGACCAACCCACAGGATTTCCTTTTCACTTGCATCTTTTCTCAAGATTGGCTTGTAGATATCAGATGTAAAAGAGCTGGATGCTACAAGCAGCTGAGAGTCAGCAGTGGACATGGAAGCTGCGATAATAGCTGCCATCAGCAGACCTGCGATAAATGCAGGGAACAGCTTACGAGCAAATACGATGAATACTGTCTTCTGCGCACCGATTGTCAGCAGTTCTTCTGCCAACAGCATTCTGCCGAAGTATGCAATCAGGCAAGTTGCACCCAGAGACAGGATTACCCAGATGATTGCTACAGTTGCGCTCTTCTTCACCATGGAAGGCTTTTCGATGGACATGAAACGCACCAAAATATGTGGCATTCCGAAGTATCCCAGACCCCAGCAGAGTCCGTTGGCGATTTCCTTCCAACCAGAGCTGAACAGGCTGTTTCCGAATGTGCAGATTACATCCTGACCTGTAGCACCATCAGTATAGTGATATACAGTTTCCAGCGCTGAAGTGTCCAGATTTTGGGTAGTGACGATGATGATTGGAACAGCTAATACTGCGCAAAGCATGAGAATGCCCTGAATGAAGTCTGTCCAGCATACTGCCTTGAACCCACCAAAGAATGTGCATGCCAGCATCGCTACTGCGAAGATGATCATTGCTGTCTGGGTGCTCAGTGATGGGAATACAGTTGTGAATACAGACGCACCAGCTACGAAACCAGATGCAACATATACTGTGAAGCATGCAAAGAAGATGATAGCACAGATAATCTGAAGCACATGGCTCTTAGTTGCGAATCTGTTGCTGAGATACTGAGGTACAGTAATAGCATCTCCAGCTGCCTTACTGAACTTACGCAGACGAGTTGCTACGAAAATCCAGTTAGCTGCAGTACCCAGAACCAGACCGATGCCGATCCACATCTGTCCGAAACCGAATGCCATGATGCTTCCTGGCAGACCCATCAGCAACCATGCTGACATGTCAGATGCCTGTGCGGACATAGCTGTAACCCATGGACCCATTGCGCGTCCACCGATAAAAAAGTCCTTTTCGTCACTGCTGTGACGGTCTTTCAGGAAGAAAAATACCCCCACACCGATAATCATTAAAAAGTATAGTGCAAAAGCAAACACTTCTCCGTTAAACATAATAATTCTCCTATAAATTCAATCCATTAGCTAAATTTCTCATAAAGTCCTGCACGTTTGAAATGATACCCTTCGCTGCTAAACTTCCTCTGTCGCCCAGCTTGTTTGCTGCGAATTCAGATGTATCTACCATGTAGAAGTGTACTGGTCTAATAGTACCATCTTCCAAAACACGGTAAGTCGGTGTAATATTACCTGTAGCGATAGTGTGCAGTACTGTCGCCATTCCGATTACTGTAGTAGCCTTTCTTACGTGGGAGCGAATAGCGTCCTGACCCACATAAGTATGTTCATATACTTCCGGCAGCGGACCATCATCTCTGATGGAACCGTTTAATACGAACGGAACATTATTCTTCACACAGCTGTAGATAATACCATTATCAATCCCTTCTTTTTCGATGAATTCCGGAATCGAGCCGTATGTGTTAATAGCATTGATAGCATCAAGATGGTTGTAGTGACCCATCTCGTGAAGTCTCTGGTTCTTAATGTCACAGCCCAGTGCAGTTCCCAGATAAGCACCTTCTAGGTCATGTGTGGCCAGTGCATTACCAGCAAGCAGAGCCTGACAGTAACCTTCAGCAATCAGTCTTTCCATAACACGGCGTGCTTCCACATCGAAGCTGCAAGCAGGACCCAGAACCCAAACGATATATCCGTTATGTTCCTTTTCATACTTCAAAAGCTGTACAAGCTGTTCGTAATCGTAAGTGAAAGATGTTTCACGGCTACGGCTCTGGCGGAATGCAAATGTGTTCTTCGCACCATCTTCTTCCTCTCTCTTCCAGCAGTTGTCGTGTACATAGATACCGTACACGACAACTGCTGGAAGAGAGAGGAAGAAGATGGTGCGAAGAACAC
>CAZLJV010000056.1:0-10336 GCA_964559965.1 uncultured Oscillospiraceae bacterium
AGGTTCATTTCCTAATACAACCTGAACAGATGATATATCATGCAGGATAACATGGCTAATAATTTCCGAAAGCTCCGGCAATGGAATTGATCGCAGATCCTCACCGACCCGTGCAGCATATTCAAACTCTACATCAGCATCGAGTTCTGTAAGATATATTTGCGCAGGATAATAATGAATCAGCTTTATTACAATACCAGAGATACTATTGGCGAAATCGTGCAAGCAAGTTTCCAACAGATATTCCTCTAATGCAAAAAAATCATCTCCTGCAATTCTTTTCGGAAGAACATCAATATAATGACAATCGCTATTTTCTTGCAAATCGTTTATTACGCTGAAAATATTATGCACTTAACCGCCTCCTTTTGCGACTTATTTTCCTAAAATCTTTCCGTTTTCATCGAGGGAAGCTACTCTATTACCGGATTTGTCCTTCAACTTCCGCAGGTAAGCGTCTCGTCTAATTTCCATAATTACACTCCCCGTTCTCGTGCATCTGCACGTTTTTATGTAAAGTAAAAGGCATCGAATAACAAATTCAATACCTCTTGGTGGTATCCCCGGGCGGAATCGAACCGCCAACGATGCTTTAGGAGAGCACTGTTATATCCATTTAACTACGAGGACACATACATATTAACTTGTCTGAGTCCTCCGTAGTTAAACGGACAGCGGAGGCATCCACGAATATTATATTACCACTTTTCAGAAAAAATATCAACAAAAAAGGCAATCCGTCTATACGACCGATTGCCTTAAATTTCGCATGGAAATTTGTTATTTTAGATTCTGCTTTAGATGGACAAATCCTGAACGATCAGCTCTCTCACGCCATTTGCGTTTACATTCGCTGCAGCGCCAGCACCAGCGTTTGCCGCAGGAGCTGTCTGAGAAGCACCAGAAGCCTGAGCTTCAGCAGGAGCCGGATTGTTGCGATTTTGCAGGAACTTAGGCGCAACCTGAGGGAAGAGTGCCATGAGCAGTACGTCTTCATCAGATTTTGCTAAGTCGCCAGCTTCAGCTCTGTACTTTTCGACTTCAGGTTCGAGCAAATCAGCAGGACGGCAGGTGATAACCTTAGTGTCGCCGATAGCTTTTTTGCGTACCTCTTCATTCACTTCGCCAGGAACCTTTCCGTATTCACCGGCAAGCAGAGCCTTGGATTCCTTAGGTACCATCTTGTAGCGTTCACCAGACAGAATGTTCATAACAGCCTGAGTACCTACAATCTGGCTGGTTGGAGTAACCAGCGGCGGATAACCGAAGTCCTTACGAACTTTTGGAATTTCTGCCAGTACATCATAGTACTTGTCAGAAGCGTTAGCCTGCTTTAACTGAGAAATCAGATTGGACAGCATTCCGCCGGGAACCTGATACAGCAGCGTATTAGTGTCTACGCTGAGAACCTTAGGATCTAAGATTCCTTCATTCTTCAGCTTGTCAGCCACACCACGGAAGTGAGATGCAGCAGTTGCCAGCTTATCCATATCTAAGCCGGTATCGTATTCTGTTCCAGCTAAAGTTGCAACCAGAGCTTCAGTTGCAGGCTGAGATGTGCCGTTAGCCATTGGAGAAAGAGCACAGTCAACAATATCTACGCCAGCCTGAATTGCCATCAGATTAGTCATATCGCCTACGCCCGCAGTATTGTGGGTGTGCAGGTGGATAGGAACATCTACATTTTCCTTCAAAGCTTTTACTAAGGAATATGCATCGTATGGAAGCAGCAGGTTCGCCATATCCTTGATACAAATAGTATCAGCACCCATTTCCACTAAATTCTTAGATAAATCTACGAAATATTTTTCGTTGTGAACAGGGCTTGTAGTATAGCTGATAGCAGCTTCACAGTGACCGCCGTACTTCTTGATAGCCTTGATGGACGCTTCCAAGTTACGAGGGTCATTCAGCGCATCGAACACACGGATGATGTCGATGCCGTTGTCGATGGATTTTGCCACGAACATGTCAACCACATCGTCAGCGTAATGTTTATAACCTAATAAATTCTGTCCGCGTAGCAGCATCTGCAGCTTAGTATTAGGCAGTGCCTTGCGGAGTTTGCGCAGACGTTCCCATGGGTCTTCATTCAGAAAACGCATGCAAGCGTCGAATGTAGCGCCGCCCCAGCATTCCAGTGACCAGTAACCGATACTGTCCAAAATCTCACATGCCGGCAGCATATCTTCAATTCTCATACGGGTAGCAGCCTGGGACTGATGTGCGTCACGCAGGATTGTATCCGTAATCATTACTTTCTTAGTCATGATTCTCTCCTATATTACTTTATCGTTTAGCCGAATAAGGACATCAGCACACCGGCAGCGATTGCGGAGCCGATAACGCCTGCAACATTCGGACCCATAGCGTGCATGAGCAGGAAGTTGCCTGGATTAGCCTTCTGGCCTTCAACCTGAGATACACGAGCAGCCATTGGAACTGCAGATACACCGGCAGAACCAATCAGTGGGTTGATCTTTTCCTTCAGGAACAGGTTCATGAACTTAGCCAGCAGCACACCGCCTGCAGTACCGCATCCAAATGCTACGATACCCATAGCTAAGATGGACAGAGTGCTGAAGGACAGGAATGTGTCAGCAGTTGCAGTTGCACCTACGGAAATTCCCAGGAAAATAGTTACGATATTGATTAATTCATTCTGAACTGTCTTGCTCAGTCTTTCGGTTACGCCACTCATTGCGAACAGGTTACCCAGCATCAGGCAGCCAACCAGCGGTGTTGCAGATGGAACCAGCAGAGCAACGAAAATTGTAACAACGAAGACGAAAATAATCTTTTCTTTCTTGGATACAGGACGCAGTTCTCTCATTTGAATCTGGCGTTCTTCCTTAGTAGTCAGCGCACGCATGATAGGAGGCTGAATTACAGGAACCAGTGCCATGTAAGAGTATGCAGCAACTGCGATTGGTCCAAGCAGATGTGGAGCCAGCTTAGATGTTACATAAATCGCTGTAGGGCCATCAGCACCGCCGATGATACCGATAGAACCAGCTTCTGCAGGGCTGAATCCAAAGAATGTTACAGCGCAGATGTATGTAAGGAAGATACCAAACTGTGCAGCAGCACCTAAAAGTAAGCTCTTAGGATTAGCTATCAGCGGACCGAAGTCTGTCATTGCACCTACACCGAAGAAAATCAAGCAAGGGTATATACCCAGTTTTACACCTAAGTAAAGGATGTCAACTAAGCCTGCAGTGATGGTATCGCCAACAGCAACTGATGATAATACGTCTGCGGAAACACCTGAAGCTGCAAGCTGTGAAAGAAATTCCTGTGTGATTGGCGCACCACCGAATAAATCCCAGTGAATGTGACCGCCGGCAAAGAGAATTTCATGGAACATCTCTGCGCCAGGCAGGTTAGTCAGCAGCATACCGAATGAAATCGGAAGCAGCAGGAGCGGCTCATAGCCTTTATGAATCGCAAGGTAAGCCAGGAAACAGGCAATAACCAGCATGATCAAAACCTTAGGATCGGCTGCGATCATGGAGAAACCTGTCTGCTGGAGAAAGTTCATAATAGTTTCCATAACTTCTGACCTCCCTTTTCTAATTGAGAGTACAGATCAGTCCACCGGCTTCTACTGTAGAACCCTTGGATACACTTAAACCATTTACAACGCCGTCACATGGAGCCATGATTTCGTTTTCCATCTTCATAGCTTCTAAGATTACCAGAACATCACCCTTCTTAACCTGTGCACCGTTGGTTACATTTACAGATAAGATTGTTCCTGGCATTGGAGCGGAAATCTTTTCTCCGCCAGCAGGAGCAGCAGCGACTGGAGCAGCAGCCTGAGCTGGTGCTGCTGGTGCAGCAGTGGCAGCTGGAGCAGCCTTAGCATCTGCTGCATCGATAACTTCAAGCGTAATATCATACACATTTCCATTTACATTTACACGATACATTTTCATTTTCTTTACCTAATTATCCTTTTCTGATTTAATATTGTTAAGATACTTTTTTGAATGATAAAATACGGATTGCTGATACATCTGTACCAAGCTCTTCTGCCAATGCGGCAGAAACTGCAGCTATTAATTCCTGACGGTTTGGAATTGCATCAGTCGCAGCGGCTTGAGCCTCTGGAGCTGTCTGTGCGGATGAAACCGGTGCGGAAGCGGCAGATTTTGCGTCCATCGCCATTACGATTTTACTCATCAGCATACACAAGAATACGATGCAGATCAGTCCGATGAAGACAATACCCATCCCCATGGCTACAACAAACCAAGCTGGAATAGTTGGATTCATGTTTTTACCTCCTCTTATTCTGCTGCCCGAAAGCAACGATCTATGTGGAATTCTGATTTTTCTCTCAGTCTCTAATCGAAATCCTACGCAAGTATATCTTATCTATAAGTGAAAATTAGGTCAAGGATTTATGAAGATTCTGATTTATTTTAAGTATTTGGCTGAATTCATTGAACTTTTTAAGGTGTAGACCAGGCCTATGACTTAAAAAAATAAAGTGGGGGAAAACAGATTTTGATGCGCTAAAGTGTTTTTTTTACAAAACATCTCATTTGTATATTGTATTTTTATGCAAAATGTAGTAAAATGTCGGTGTATTTTTTGTTAAATTAGTGTCATAAAATTGACAGGTACATTTTGTAGGGGAGAAAAAGATGTATAAAGTATCCGATTTAGCGGCAGAATATAAGAAAAAGCTAATCAGTGCAGACGATGCTGCCGCAATGGTCCAGAATGGGGATCGCTTGCATTTTGGGCTGGGCTGCGGAACGATTGTAGATATCGACCGCGCAATCGCAAAGCGTGCTAATGACTTAAAAGATGTAGAAATCATCAGCACAGTTTCTATTCGAAACAAGCCTTTCGAAACTTATTTAGCGACAGAAGGTAATGACAATGTGCGCTTCGCATCGGCGCATTTCAGTGCTTTTGACCGCCAAATGTCTGCTGACGGGCGTTGCTGGTACATCCCAATGATGTTCAACGAGCTGCCGTTTCTTTGGGTGAATAATAATTGCGAAATCGACATCGCAATGTTCCAGGTAGCACCGATGGATGCCTTCGGAAACTTCAACTTAGGTCCACAGGTTGCAGATATGTGGGGTGTAATCAAATCCGCTAAAAAGATTATCGTAGAAGTAAACGAGAACATGCCTATTGCTCATGGTTATGAAACTCAGCTGAATCTTTACGGAATTGACTATGTAGTTGAAGGAAGCAATACTCCGCTGACAGAGCTGGTTACTAAAGAACCGTCAGAAATCGACAAAAAGATTGCATCTCATATTGTTCCAAGAATCAAGAGCCACAGTACGCTGCAGTTAGGAATAGGAAGTTTACCTTTATGTATTGGTTCCATGCTTGCTGAATCGGATCAGAGAAATATTAATGCACATACAGAAATGCTTACCGATGCTTATGTAGACTTGTTTGAAGCAGGTAAACTGACTGGAAACAAGCCTATCGATAAGGGTAAGGCTGTTTATACATTTGCCGGGGGAAGCCGTCGTCTGTACGACTTCATCGACGACAACCCTGTTTGCTGCAGTGCGCCGGTTGACTATGTAAATAACATCGCCACCATTGCTAAAATTGACAACTTCGTTTCCGTAAACAGCTGTATTCAGGTTGACCTTTATGGACAGGTTTGCTCCGAGTCCGCAGGTCATCGTCAGATCAGCGGAACTGGCGGTCAGCTTGACTTCGTACTTGGTGCTTATCAGTCTATAGGTGGACAAAGCTTCCTTTGCACTCCTTCCACAAGAATGCGCCAGGACGGAACTCTGGAATCTCTGATTTCACCAGTACTGCCTCCAGGTGCTATCGTAACTACACCTCGTATGGCTACCAACTTCATCGTAACAGAATACGGTGCAGCTGACCTGAAGGGTAAGACAACTTGGGAACGTGCAGAACTTTTGATAAATATTGCTCATCCGGACTTCCGCGACCAGCTGATTAAAGATGCAGAGCGCATGGGAATCTGGAAGAATACAAGCAAGCTGCTGTAAGGCAGGTTGCTGCACAGATAAATTAAGAAATGAAAAATGAAAGGGGATGTCGCCTAATGTGACATCCCCTTTTCGTTGTGAGATATGTGAATTATTAGTTGCTTTCGCTTTGACTCTTAGTCGTCATCATCGTCGTCGTCCCAGTCATCATCGTCGTCATCGTCGTCGTCCCAGTCATCATCAAGTTTTTCGATATCTCTGTCCAAAATCTTACCAGATGTCGCATCGATTTCGTAATCGTATTCTTTCTGGCTAGTGTAGAAGTCGATTTCGTAGATATAGCGGCCGTCATCACGATCCAACTTAGCTGTAGTGAATGTTACGGAAGAAGACTTCAGTCCCGCGTCCCCTAAGGCGATGGACTTAGCCTTATCAACTCCGATATAGCTGGAGCTTGCAGCGTTGTTTGAGCTGCTTGAGCTGCTTGAGTTGTTCGGTCCATTAGTGCCAACGCTTTGCGAAGACTTGATTACTTCCTTGCTGAACGCTCTCACGCCGCCAGTAACAGCATCGATATCATACTCATATTCAGCCTTCGAGGTGTGGAACTCGAATTCGTATACCAAAATCCCATCGTCTCGGTCTTTCTTGCTCTTAGTAATCTCCACATCGCTCTTTTTAAGACCGGCATGCTCCAACGCCACCGCCAACGCCTTATCCTGACCGATATCCAGAGCCTCATCTGCCGTCACCTTTTCGCCGTCCGGAGATTCAATCTGACATTCCAGAACCGCACCATCAGCAGCCTTAATGGAATATTCGTATTCGTATCCGTTTGCATTAAAGGAAACCTCATACGCATCGATACCATCGTCCTTGTCGAAATGTCCCTGAAGATTGCTGACCTGCTCCTGCTTTAGCCCCGCATCTGCCAGAGCCACAGCAATACTCTTATCAAGACCGATTCCCCTCGTCGTGTTTGATGCACCCGCACTTGTCGTAGCCACTGCGGCTATTCCGATTACCAGCAAAATCCCTGCTGCCACGGCTGCGATTTTTTTCTTCTGTGTGTTTAGCATATTCTTCATTTATTTTATCCCCCTTTCAGTTTCTTTTGATGGTCTTATTATATTGTGCAAAGATTAAAGGAAAATTAAAATAAATAAATTTTTTTGATATGTTCTATAAGCTTTACCTTCCTCTGTCCATGGTTCCCATGTCCGAAAGATTTATACTTGAAGCATCTACATAATCCTGTGTTGTGCTGGTCTGCCCGTTTTCAAGCTGCATAGATATGCTTTCGCTTCTCATGCTGCAAAACTGTTTAAGCGTTTCCACACCCAACTGGTATTCTTCATAAGAATAGAATGATGTTGGATCTTTCTCTACATATGGAGATATCAGTGCATATGCTTCATTTATAATTTTTTCTGTATCAACCTGCTCTATAAATTCACTGAAGTACTGGTGGTATAACTCTAAATATTCTTCATTAGATAAAATCCAGTTCCACATTGGTCTGTCTTCATTATTTCCATTATCTATGGGAGAATCAATCGGTGTATTTACAGTACCTGTTGCATCATTTCCTTGAAAAGTTCCGAATGCAAGATTGTAATCCCAAGGTATCATAGACATAATTCCTGCCTTTTCATAAAGATAGTAGTTATGAACCATGCTTCCAGTGTAACTATCTCCATTGCACACATAGTTGTGAACTACGAAATAGCATATTACCTCTTCAATATCTACAACTGATGCTGCATCTTCGCCTTCAGACAACTTTTTCAAAGATGCTATTAGACGTTTTTTATCAGAGGTGGTGCTGTTTGTTTTTGCATTATCCCAAATGTTAGTGTAGCTGTCGATTTCGTCATCGATGTACTGAAGTTTCACATCAGAAGAACCCATTCCACCGGCATCAGGTTTTCCACCGCCACCCTGCATGCCGCCGTCCGGCATTTCAGGCATCTCACCGTCTGGCATCTCAGGTGGATTTCCGCCTGGCATGCCGCCACCATTCGGCATGCCACCACCATTCGGCATTCCGCCTCCGTTTGGCATTCCGCCTCCGTTTGGCATTCCGCCTCCGTTTGGCATTCCGCCATCATTCGGCATTCCGCCTCCGTTCGGCATTCCGCCTCCAGTAGGTGGTTCAGGCATGTTCTGCACTGAAACCGCAGTAAAGATGCTGTCAGATGTAACAGAGATTCCAGCATCGCCAGCATCTCTGTTGCTGTTCGCATCGCCAGTCATGCCTGGCGGTTCGGATTTTGCGGAGAAATCGGAATCGAAGTCGAAGTCTCCTGGGTCGAAATCTTTGCCATTGCCACGGCCACCGCCGAAATCGCTGCTGTCCGGCTTGTAAAGCTGTCCGTAGTCAGACCCGTAGTTGCGCTCCAAAAAAGCCTCCTCTACGCCCTCGACTGCCAAATACAGGCCCCAGTCCTCGCCGTTGACGGTAATGTATACAAAGCTGCACAGAGAGCTTGTCACTCCGAACTCATTCATCATGGTTAAAGTCAGGTAATCCTTCATCATGGTGGAATCCTGAATCAGATTGTTCAGGCTGATTTTATCCAGTCCGTAGTATGAGTTTCCAGTCTCATATTTGTCGAATTCGATTTTGAAACTATATCGCTGGCTGCCCATCTGCTGAACTGTTGTGAGCGAAGTGTTCCCCTTGGCACGGATTCCGATATTTTTGTAGATTTCGCCGTCGATGGTCACATCAGCAACAGAATATTCCTCGCTGACTGCAGTTTCTATGAAATTTTCCCAGTTTTCCATGGAAATATCGATTGAATGAACCTTGGTCTTGTCGAAAAGTCGAGATTCGTAGCCGAAGGTTTTGGTTGTCTGCTCAATTCCCAGAGCCGCACCGTTAAGAAATAGTATTGTTACGATCAGAGTCAGTGCTGTTACGCACCATGCAATCTTATCGAAATGTTTGCTTCCAGACATATCCTACCCCATATAATCACCGTTGTATGAAACTATCACTGCGCTGCACACGCCAGGCATCTCAGAAAGCGCATTGATGAAATCCGTATCATCATCATTGAGGCGAACCTCCACATTCAGCTCGATGCTGCCCTTGGTCGCAGACTTGCTCTTGATGGTCGCACGACTAACCTGCTGCTCCAGATAATTTCTCGCCTGTATTTCTGCCCTGTGATCCGTACAACGCAGGATTACCATGTATGGGTGCGTATTGCTTCCCTTGTTTACGAATACCAGCAAAACCACTCCGATGCAGATACTTCCTATTACCGCCAGTGGTATCATTCCGGCTGCCAGTATTATTCCGGCCGCAATCGCCCAGAACAGAAATGCTATGTCCAGAGGATCTTTGATGGCTGTTCTGAATCGAACGATGGACAGAGCGCCGACCATACCTAAGGATAAGACTACATTGGAAGTAACCGCCAATATAAGGTTAGCTGTTATCATTGTGAGAGCTATCAAAGTCGTACCGAACCCTGCGGAGTACATTACCCCACGGTAAGTTTTTTTGTATACCAAAAATATGAATACGCCGATTCCAAAGGAAAGCAGTGTTGTCAGAATCATATCCACAATGCTGATAGATGAAACATTGTCCATGAAGCTGGACTTAAAGATGTCATTAAAAGTCATTTTCTTTACTCCTTATGTCTATTTATGTCTATTTTTGTTTATTTTATACTGATTTTTTGCCTAATCATACATCCTGCAAACAGCATATTTTGAGAAGGCAGTACTGTATCGGTCGCCAAGCTGCACTGCATCTCGCACCACATCTGGCAAGAAATTATCCCACTTGACTTCCAATATACCAGACACATCTGTAGCCGGAGCGGTTACGCAACCTTCATTTAGTAAGTCTGTGCAGCGAAGCCCTGTCCTTATATCTGTGTCTATGGTAACTCGCACATTTCCTGCTTCATAGATAAAAGGCTGCCTGGTATAGTCCACGATTACCTTAGGTGCATAAGCTTCGTTTCGCATTTTTGTATATAGTCCTAGGATTACAGGATTTTCACTCTTAGCCATCCAGCAGTTATCTCCGTTTACAATGGCTTCTGTCTGTGCTTGACTCAGCCTTGCGAACTGCTTATATCCCAGACTGCCTTGCTTGAACTTTCGTTCCAATTGAATGTATGAATAATCATGATTATAGAGGCGAATCCTGTATTTTTCACGCAGGTACATTCCGTCTATTTTTTCTCGAAGTGCCTTATCATCTGGATTATCGAAATAGAGACTTCTTATTTCGTATTTTCCATTAATGGCATGAGGATCCTGCTTCATAAATGCGCCCAACCTTTGCCGCAGGATTATCTGGTCGAAATTGCTTATCTCATGTTTCACTTCATGTCTGAACTGCATCAACTAAAAACCCCTCC
>CAZLJV010000057.1:0-10183 GCA_964559965.1 uncultured Oscillospiraceae bacterium
GTTATTTCTGGCCAAACTAAACTTGCTTTAGGATATGGGAAATACACCTCATATATCCATCTATCCACCCTAATCAAAATTACATTAATTATTTAATTTTACTTAAGCAATAGTCAATATCTTTTTTTATTTCATCTCGTTCTTCAATTGGTAGCTCATCAAGAAAGCCATCTTTCAGATCGTCTATCGTACCATATAATTCATTTCTCATAGCATCTGTAAGCTTATCACACTCTACTTGAAATATCACAAGAGGCATTACTGCCATCACACGATTGCACGGATGATGCTGATAGCTTAACATTTCATAAAGCCAATTCGCCTCCATATCACCGCCAGATAATTTCACGAAATTTCTTTCTTTTGCAAATTCTCTAAAATCCTTTTTAAAATCCATATACGTAATTTCTTCTTCAAGTCTTGTTTTGTAATCTGTAGGCCCAAACATCTCCTTCAGTTCGTTCATTCGACACCACATTTACTTTCACCTCCAGATGCTCCCTTATAAACTGTTCCTTAACGCCCTTACAACTGTCGCACATACCTCTTTCGGACAGCATATCTACACGCTTAAAAGGCTCTTTCTCATACAATGCAGCAAGATATTCAAATAACTTAGCTTCTGTATCTCCATAAGTATTCGTACGTATTGTGCCGTCTTTCTTAGGTACATCAATATATTTATACCTGCGGTTTTTCAGTAATCATAGTCCAATCCATTTCCAAAATACGTTCAGCAGTCATAGAGCAGTTATCTACTTTGTACATGTTCAATACACGAAACTTTTTCTTAAGGTTTTCCCATGTATTAAGATTATTATACTTTATATCGATAAATTTTTCAAATGATTCTGGAGCAAGTTCCCTCAATTTTGTTTTATTGCGAATATTTGCTTTCAGGTTTGCTACTAATCCCGGGAAAATATGTAGTATGACTGTCCTTGCATCTCGGATGATAGAAACCACATTCAATTGCGTAGCTCATGTTGGGATACGACTTCAAGCTACTGCACACCCTTCTTCGACACAATCGCCGATTGCATGCAGTGCGCATGGACATTTTCCACCTGAATCTGCAGATTTTCCGTTTCCATAGAGAATGTATCACCCTCATCTGGAATTCGGCCAAGCTCGCCAAACACATAACCACCGAAGGTATCATATTCCTCTATCGGCAGGTTAAGTTCAAGAACCTGCGCCACATCTTCAAGGTCAGCAGAACCCTGAATTCTCCACTGATTTTCACCTAAAACCTCTATGTCCTTAGGCTCTGGTTCTTCACCCTCCTCAAACAGCTCACCGACGATAAGCTCGATTAAGTCATGCATAGTCACGATACCGCTCATTCCGCCGTATTCGTCAATAGCTACAGCAAAATGCACACCTGTCTCCTTCATGTTGCGGCAAAGCGTGTCTGCCTTCATGTTTTCCGGCACGAAATACGCTTTTCTCAGGCAGACCTTCAGCACTTCCTCCTGAGTTAGAGATTTCTGTGCACATTCCATTCTGAAAAAGGCTCTCGTATCCAGCACGCCTACGATATCATCTGTATCTTCCCCATAAACAGGCATATAGTTATGTCTGCTGCTTCTGATGGTTTCAATCCACTCATCTAAACTTTCGTCCATGTCTAAGGAAACTACATCTTTTCTATGAGTACAGATTTCTTCTACATAGACATCATTGAAGTCTAAGACATTTTGGATCATTTCATTTTCATCCTGATCGATTACGCCCTTTTCACTTCCTACGGAAACCATCATACGGATTTCCTCTTCTGTAACCGTTTCATCTTCGTTTGCGCTGATACCTAAGAGCTTGAGCACGCCGTTTGTAGAAGCTGTAAGCAGCCATACAAGAGGCTTAAATACCTTAGCAACTATGTATAGCGGGCCTGAAACTGCCATAGCGATTCCTTCTGTCTTATTCATAGCTACACGCTTAGGAATCAGTTCGCCGAACACGATGCTGAAGTATGCGATTATTAAAGTGATGGCGAATACGCAGATTTTGTCAAGTACGTTTTCAGAAACTGAAAGGCCTAAATTCAATAGTGCCTGAGTAAGAGGTCCTGCGAAGTTATCAGCAGCATAAGCTGAACCTAAGAAACCTGCTAATGTGATGGAAACCTGTATGGTCGCTAAAAATCTGGCAGGCTGTGCTGTAAGTTCCACCAGTTTCTTAGCACGCTTATCGCCTTTATCGGCCATTCTCTCAAGTTTCACATCACTCATGGATATAACGGCAATCTCTGCACTTGCGAAAACTGCATTTAATGCGATTAATACAATCTGTAAAATGACTGCTCCAGTCATAATTTTATTCCTCCTAATTTATCGCTATTTAGCGATTTGACTTTCAATTTGTTATCACCTTTTAAGAAATATAAAAAGGCACAAGATATAGGCTGCTGACGCAACCAAAATCTCATACCTTTATAATCTTAATCGATGACACAGAAAATTCGTGCAGCATGAGCTGCAACTCCCAGGCTTTCGTATGACGACACCGCCATCTTCCATGTTTTTACACCCTATCCTTTCGTAAATAGTAATTAAGTGAACTATACACGAAATTCGCATCCATGTCAACAGTTTTTATTTATCATTTGCGCTATTTATCATCATACATATTAGTAAATCCGCGGCCTTCACCCCAAACCGTATTAACCTGCATTACAGCCACGAATGCAGACGGATCCACCTCCGCTAAGTACTTTCTGATAAAAATGCTCTCACGAGGCGTACACAACACCAAAAGCTGTTTTCTGTGCTGACCTGTATACTCCCCGACTATATCGTAGCTGGACACACCTCTGTTTATGTCCTCCATGATATATTTAGCAACTTTTTCATTTTCTGATGTAATAATCTGCATCTGAACAATCTCAGACTCGAAACCGTAGAGAATCACATCTACGATTTTGCTCCCAATAAACTGTGAAACCAGTGCGTAAAGCGCAATATTTCGACCGAACATGAATGCCGAAATAATGATAATCACGCTGTCCAGCAGCAGCAAAATCTTACTTATGTCCACATGCGGCAGCATCTTTTTCTTAATAATCTTCGCTACCGATTCAGTTCCGCAGAAGGCATACCCTCTCCAGAATACGAGGCCATTGCATACACCCGAAAGCACCCCGCAAAAAATCACTGCTAAAATCACATCTTTTTCATCAAGCAGTTCAAGTGATAATTGCTCGAACACCACCAGTATAGGCGGATAGAGCATCGTAACCAGCAGGACCTTCTTGCCCTCCTGTTTGCCCAGCAACCCGATTACCACCAGAAGAATCAGAATTGCCAGAGCGTAATACATGATCGAAAAATCCAGCGGAACAAATACCTGAAGGATTCGCACAATCCCTGTCAGTCCGCCGCTTGTCAGCCCATTTGGCAGCATCACCGCAGTGGTAGCAAACGCCCCTATACTGCAAGCGATTGTCAGAAAGAACAAATCTGCCAGAAACTCATGCAGATTCTTTTTTTCGGCCTTCATACACCCATATCTCCTTTTTGCACTTTCATGCTGCTACAGCACCGTCTCATAACGATTTCCAAAGAGATCAACTGCAACAACATGAATCTTTCTGCCTGCATCCGTTGGTGGATACAGTGGGAAGCGGGTCTCGAGTTCTCCTTTCTTTCTCAGCAAAACATGTCTCGTCTGATGTTTCCGGCCGTCATAATTATCGTCTATTGTCCAGTAAGACACGAGCTGAAGCGGATTTTTTTCAGCGATTTCATTGAGCTTATTCCAATCCTCATCTTCAAGTTCGCCTTTTTTTATCTCAATCCGACATCCCGTCAACTCCAGAATACCATGATTAAGCACTGCCGTCAATTCTCCTGGAGCAATCCATTCTCTAAAATCATACATTTCATCATCGGAAGTCTGCGCCTGAAGACAAATATTGCGATTTTCATCATCAAGCAGCCTTCCATAAGCAGTCGAAACCGCCAATTTACCCTGATCGCAGCAAATCCACCGGCGGTTCATTTTTTGCGCAGCGGCAGCTAAAGTGCCTGAACCACAGAAAAAGTCTGCACAAATGTCGCCCTCACGAGTGCTGCAAGCGAGGATTCGCTCAAGCAGGGCTTCAGGTTTCTGCGTCGCATACCCAGTTCTCTCCGCAGAAGTTCTTCCAACCATATCTATCTGCCATACATCTTTCATGTTGACCATGGTATACCAGCCCATTTCGTCCTGAAATTCTTCTACACCCTTGAAATGGTACGGTTTGAAACCACGGTTGTATGACTTTTCTTTAAGTGGCTGAAAGAAGTATTTTTTAGTTTTTCCATAAACCAATATGGTATCGTGCTTTCTGGCGAAGTGTTTTTTGCCGGAACCGCCGGATTTATAGCTCCATACGACTTCGTTTATGAAGTTTTCTGCGCCGAAAATCTCGTCCATAAGCACACGAACATAATGCACTGCATGCCAGTCCATATGTACCCATACAGTTCCGTCTTCACGAAGCAAATCACGAATCATCATAAGTCTGCTGACTAACATCCCTAAGTAGGACTCAATTCCAGCAGACCATATATCTCCGTAAGCAGGATGCTTAACTGAAAGTTTTTTCTTGTCGCCATCTTCCTGCACAGTTTGAATGACTGCATCATAGTTAGCTTTGCTGAAAAAAGGCGGATCGATGTATACCATCTGAAGCTTTCCTGCCATATTTTCATCGCAAAGAAGGGCCTTCATAAAGGCCCCATTCTCTCCCAGTGCAAGACGATTTTTATACGCCTCTGCCCCGCATGTTTCTACATCAGAGAACTGCGCAGCACGCATGAGCTCATATTCTTCTTTTCCCACTCTCATTGCATTAGAAAGCACGGTAACTAAACTCACTTTTAATCTCCCATCGTTTCTCTAATTCTTGCGATTTCCAGATTTCTCTTAATCTTTCCTGTTGTAGTCTTAATCATCTGATCCTGAGACAGGAAGAAGTGATTTATAGCCTTAAATGAAGGCATACGGTCGTTTATCTTCTGTAAATCTTCTTCAACCTGCTTTTCCAAATCTTCAAGAGTCATATTGTTAGTTTCCAGATACTTAGCATCATATACAATCTTAGCCCAAAGCACTAATTCATTATGCTTTTCACGAGTGAAGATCATGCTGTCTGTAACATAAGGCAAGTCATCAATCATTGGTTCGATTTCTTCTGGGAAGATATTCTTTCCGTTTTTCATAACGATTACACTCTTGCTTCTTCCGCGAATCCAGATGAAACCGTCCTTATCGATTTCAGCAAGGTCACCGGTATGGAACCAGCCGTCTTCCTCCAAAACCTCAGCTGTCGCTTCTGGCTGATTCAAATATCCCAGCATAACATTAGGTGCCTTAACAACTAATTCACCCACGCCTTCATCATTTACATCATCTAAACGAACCTGCACGCGAGGCATAGGCTTACCTACGGAGCCAGCACGCATATTGTATATGGACTCAGCAGAAAGAACAGGTGATGTCTCAGTCAGACCATATCCCTGAACAGTCAGCACGCCGAAATCATTCATACCCTGACATGCTTCAGGCTTCAGCGCTGCTGCACCGCAGATGATAAGGCGAAGTTTTCCGCCCAGCTGTCCCAAAATCTCTGCGAACACCTTTCTTCTCACGTCGATACCCACTTTAAGCAGGCCTCTGGTCAGCTTTCTTCCCAGCTCGACTTTTTTAGTCATACCCTTCTTTTCGATTTCTTTTACAATCTTATTGTACATATTTTCTACGAGAAGCGGAACGCCTACGAATACAGTTACACCATATTCCTGCAAATTCTTAGAAATATACTTCAGACCATCGCAGAAAACGCTGCAACCGCCGATACCGAAGAATACAGTCACTGCACCGAGCCCGAAGCTGTGGTGGCATGGCAGAAATGCCATATTTACATCTTCATAGCTGAATGCTTCATATTCATACATATCGATGGTGTTGCTTACGATATTATACTGGCTCAGCATTACAGCCTTAGATGTGCTAGTAGTGCCGGAAGTAAACAGAAGAACAGCCAGCTTATTTTCATCAATAGTTGCCTGCTTATATCTATTATCACCTTCTGCGATACGCTTCTTACCAGACTCAATCAAAGCCTCAAATTCGCTGTCTTCGCCAGTAATCTTAATAAAGCGTTCCACCTGAATCTGACCACGAGCCTTAACTTCTTCGATTAATTTTTCCATCTTGTGGCCGTAGAACAGAACACGAATACCACTTCTCAAAATACTCGATTCCAGCTCTTCTGCAGTAAATCCCTTGTCGAAAGGCACGGACACATTACCGCCGCATACGATTGACAGATGACACTGATACCACGGATAGCTGTTATCACCGATGATACCCATGCTGCATTCATCATATCCCTGAGCCATCAGCTCAGTTCCCAATGCTTCAGTATTAGCGATAACTTCAGCAAAAGTAATTGGTTTAATTTCACCATTCACCTTCACCTTAAATGCTGGACGATCAGGATAACGATTCGCAGCACTATATACCAGATCCCTAATATTCTTGCAGTTTGGATCATATATTGTAGATTTCTTTAACATAATATAACAACTCCTTCAACTCTTTACGGAAAGCGAATATATATCGCATGTAGTTTTCCATACAAGCTTATCAGTTATTTCAAAACATGTCAATCGGTCAAGACCGATTTTTTTTAGCAGGGCGTGCATTTTTCTTTCTTGCAGGTCTATTTTCCTGCTTTCTGCGAGGAGGAAGCAATACAGGTATCAAGTCCTCCCTATCGGCTTTTTTCAAGGCTTCTATAACAGTATTTCTATTTTCTGGCTTATTATAATGTATCAGCGCACGCTGCATCTTCTTTTCTTCTAAATTTTTAGCCACATAGACTGGCTGACCTGTAAATGGATCCATTTCCGTATAGAACATACATGTAGCCAGCGTTCCCGGTGTAGGATAGAAATCCTGCACCTGATCAGGAATAAATCCATATTCCTTCAGGAACAGAGCTAATTCTACTGCATCTTCCAGTCTGCTTCCAGGGTGGCTGGAAATCAAATATGGAATGAGATATTGCTTCAAACCTAACTTCTCATTAGTTCGCTTATATTCCTCGCAAAATCTCAAGAATACTTCCTTTTCAGGTTTTCTCATATAGTACAGTACGTTTTCTGATATATGTTCAGGTGCCACCTTCAGCGTTCCGCTGACATGGTACTGGCACAGTTCTCTCAAAAATTCTTTTCGATTCTTATCTGCCATGAGATAGTCATAACGTATACCTGATCTAATAAATACCTTTTTTACTCCCGGCAAGCCTCGAACCGCACGAAGCACCTTTATATAATCGCTGTGATCAACTCTCATATTGCGGCATACGCCTGGGTAGAGGCAGTCTTTTTCCCTGCACACACCGTGCTTCAACTGCTTTTCGCAGGCTGGATGGCGGAAGTTAGCTGTAGGACCTCCGATGTCATGAATATATCCTTTGAAGTCCTTTTTCTTAGTCAGTTCCTTGGCTTCCTCTACGATGGCCTCACAGCTTCTGCTTCGTACCTGTCTGCCCTGATGGTATGTCAGCGCACAGAAACTGCAGCCTCCGAAACAGCCTCTTGAACTTACGATGCTGAACTTTACCTCACGGAAAGCAGGAATTCCACCCTGTGCATCGTAGGAAGGATGCCACTCGTTTTCATAAGGGAGAGCGTAGACCTCGTCTAATTCCTCCCTTGAAAGCGGCTCCTGAGGCGGATTTTGCACAACGCAAGATGTATCGGTATATTTCTCGATCAAAGTCTTACCGATAATATCGTCGTTGTTCTTATATTGCATGGCAAAACTTTCTGCATATGCTTTTTTTGAACTGCTTATGGCTTCAAAATCAGGCAGCATTACTGGTTTCGCCTCATTTTCTGTAGTTACCAGAGAGGTTAAGTCTAATTTAGCCGGGTTTGCACGATAGCAAGTCCCCTTAATCCAGGTAATGTCTTTTACATCGATACCTGCATTTAATGCGTCTGCGATTTCCACAATCGCTCTTTCACCCATTCCATAGATAAGTAAATCTGCTTTGGAATCCAGGAGAATGGACTTACGAACCTTATCTTCCCAGTAATCATAATGGCCTAATCTGCGAAGACTTGCTTCCAGACCGCCTATGATAACAGGTACGCCCTTAAATGCTTCTCTGGCTTTTCCTGCATAGACGATGACAGCTCTATCAGGTCTTCCACCGGTTTCGCCTCCAGGTGCATATTCGTCTACCTTACGGCGATGGCGAAAAACTGAGTAGTTGTTTACCATAGAGTCTACAACGCCGCTGTTTATTAAAAATCCCAGTCGTGGTTTGCCGAATCGTCTAAAATCATCTGCAGATTTGTAATTAGGACGAGGCAGTATTGCAACACGGTATCCACGGCTTTCCAAAAGTCTTGCGATGATTGCTGTTCCGAATGAATGATGGTCCACATATGCGTCTCCAGTCACTAAGACGAAGTCAACTTCATCCCATCCTCTTTGATTCATTTCCTCTCTTGTAATAGGTAAAAACATAATTTCCTCTCTACAAACAAGGTGTGGGAATAATCCCACACCCTGAAAAATCATTTTTATAGTTATCTCTGACCCTTATCGTAAGGAATACCTTCAGCCTTAGGAACTCTGGAGTTCTTAGAAGTGAATGCAAGTACGATTAATGTGATCAGATATGGCATAAGTCTGTATACATATGGGCTGATGCCGATTTCTGCTAACATATAAACGCCGTCTCCGTTTATATCCAGCGTAGAATATGCTGCTGCAATAAACTTAAACAGACCGAACAGCAGACCGCCTGCTGCGATGTTCAGCGGTGTCCAGTTACCGAAAATCATAACTGCCAGCGCTAAGAAACCGTATCCAGCAACTGCACCTGTTGAAGTACAGTTTGCTGTAGTCAGTGCATAAGTGAAACCACCCATACCTGCCAGTGCACCGGACATCAGTACGCCTGCATAACGCATCTTGTATACATTGATACCCAGTGAGTCAGCTGCCTGTGGATTTTCGCCGCAAGCACGAAGACGAAGTCCGAACTTAGTCTTGTATAACAGTACAGATACGAAAACATATACTGCTAAGCAGATGTAAGTTGCCAGGTATACTTTATTAATAAAGATATCCAAGAATGCACCCCAGCTGTAATCCTTCGGCAGTCCGAATGTGGACGGACGAATCATAAACCAGCTTGCTGCACCACCCTTAGACATACCCATTGTATTCTGCTGTGTAATCATAATGATAAAGAACAGTACCAGAGCTGGAGCCAGCATATTTAATGCTGTACCGCCGATTGTCTGGTCAGCTTTCAGGTTGATTGCAGAAAATGCCAGAAGCAGTGAGAACACAGCTCCCATAATTGCCGTTACAACCATGGTCAGAATCAGGAGAATCTGTCCCTGTTCTTTTTCAAACATGCCTGTATCCTGCATAACGCGGACAAAGAATACACCTATAAATGCACCGAAGATCATAATACCTTCTAATGCCAGGTTGATGATACCGGAACGTTCAGCACATACACCTGCCAGCGCTACGATCATCAGAGGAACCGCAAAAATTAACGTCTGCTGAATTAAGAATACCATTACTTTTTGCCTCCCTTCTTCTTACCACCGAGGAACTGCTTCACCAACATGGAGAATGCACTCAAGTATACGATTACAGCGATAATGATATCTGCTATGTATTCATTGTAAGCAGTCAGATACTTCAGCTGCATACCGCAGATGTTCAGCATGGACATGAATACGCCAGCGAAAATTACTGCGATCGAATTGTTAGCTGCCAGTAAGGCTACTGGAATACCGTTAAATCCTTCATCTGGTAACTTCAGATATGTAGACCAGAAGAATTCAGTATTACCTGCCAGATAATATAAAGATGCACCAGCTGCAGCCAGACCACCTGCAATCATCATGGAGAGAACGATACTCTTCTTATCATTGATACCGGCATATTTTGCTGCATGACGATTGGAACCGCAAGCAGTTAGCTCATAACCAAGTGTAGTCTTAGTCATAAGAATATAAATGCCAACTGCAATGATACATGCAATCCAGAATCCGCCATTAGCCTGAGAGCCTGGGAACAGAATATCCATACCCATCTTAGGAGTAACCACACCTACATGCTTCAGCGGAATGATATATCCAACCTTACC
>CAZLJV010000058.1:0-10150 GCA_964559965.1 uncultured Oscillospiraceae bacterium
CGTATTTCAGTAAAAGCTCCGTAAATTGCCGATAAATCAACATAAATTTCAAACTATAATGAGAGTAACGAGATCTTAGAAAGAAGTCCTTCGTTAATAGGCTATAGCAAGCCGGTATGCAGAGGGGCAAGTGTGAAGGCCAGTATGAGATCGCTTGCAAGCTGAAAGCGAGAGGCACAGAAACCAGCGATATTGCTGAAATAACAGGACTTACGATTGAAGAAATTGAAAAGTTATAGTTATCGTGTAGTAAGGAGAATAATAAAGACGAAAAGAGTAGTGCATTATCATAGCATGCTTACTCTTTTTTTGAAGAAAAGTGAATAAACTCCTTCACCATGGGGCGGTATTATGCTATAATACAAGTGGTGCGTACCTGTATAAAAGTACGCAAGTTTAAGCAAGAAATAAAGGCAGGAGTGATACTATGGAACCGGTATATAAACGTGTTTTACTGAAGATAAGCGGAGAAGCCCTGGCGGGCAGCGATAAGTTCGGCATCAACGAAGCGATGACGAGAAAGGTCGCTAAAGAAATCAAGCAGATTCATGATCTTGGTGTAGAAGTTGCTATTGTTGTTGGAGGCGGTAATTTCTGGAGAGGAAGAACCAGCAAGGACATGGACCGTGCGACAGCTGACTATATGGGTATGCTTGCAACCGTCATGAACAGTTTGGCTGTGCAGGAGTCTTTGCTTGCAATCGGCGTACCGGCAAGAGTACAGACATCAATCGAAATGCGTGAGGTTGCTGAACCGTATGCGAGAAGAAGAGCATTAAGCCATCTGGAACATGGTGATGTTGTGATTTTTGGTGCGGGCACTGGTAATCCATTCTTCTCTACAGATACTGCAGCAGCTCTTCGTGCAGCAGAAATCAATGCTGATGTGATTTTGCTGGCTAAGAATGTAGATGGCGTATACGACAGTGATCCGGAAACTAATCCAAATGCAGTTCGTTTCGATGAATTGTCCTTTATGGATGTTATAGAAAAGGACTTAAAGGTTATGGATTTGACCGCAGCAACTCTGTGCAAGGATAATCAGATTGCAATTCACGTATTTGCACTGGCTGAAGAGGGGAACGTACTGAAGGCTCTTACAGGCGAAAAGATAGGAACCATCGTGCGATAAGTGCATAGTACATATTTATAGTACAATTCATAGTACAATTTATAGTACAGGCTAAACAGAAAATAACAAAGAAAAAAAGAAAACAGGAGGCTCCGATTATGGAAACCATTAAGAAGAATCTTGAAGAAAGAAGCAAAAAAACTATTTCCGTGCTGAAGGAAGAACTGAATACAGTTCGTGCGGGCAGAGCAAATGCAGCACTGCTGGACAAGGTTATGGTAGATTACTATGGAAGTCCAACACCGCTGAAGAATCTGGCTAACATTTCTACACCAGATGCGAGAACTTTACTGATTACTCCATTCGATCCTAAGTCCATCGGTAATATCGAAAAGGGTATCAACCTTGCAAATATTGGTATCAATCCTACTAATGATGGTAAGTGCGTGCGTCTGGTAGTTCCACCTGTAACTGAAGACAGAAGAAAAGAACTGACTAAGACTGTAAAGAAGATGGGTGAAGATGCGAAGGTCGCAGTTCGTAATCTGAGAAGAGATGCTAACGATCATCTGAAGAAGATGGAAAAAGCTCATGAAATCACAGAAGATGAATCCAAGAAGGCTCAGGACGATATTCAGAAGGCAACTGACAAGGTCGTAAAGGAAATCGATGAAATCGTTGCACTGAAAGACAAGGAAATTATGGAAGTATAAGTCTTCCGATGGATGTGGCTGCCAGGAAAGGCAGCCACATTGTTTCATACACATTGTTTTGATAAGTTATAATGTGTTTCAATAAAAGAAGCAGGTAAGAATACAGAAGATTAAGAAAGACAGATATATGACTGATAATATAGAAAATAGAAAAATACCTAACCATGTGGCCATCATTATGGACGGAAACGGACGATGGGCCGAGAAGAATGGTGTCAGCAGACTGAATGGACATAATGCAGGAATGCTGGCTATGAAAGAGATAGTAAAGCGCGCAGATGTGCTTGGAATAAAATATTTAACCGTATATGCTTTTTCAACAGAGAACTGGAAGCGTTCACAAGAAGAAGTTGGCGGGATTTTTAATTTGCTTGTAAAGTTCGTAGGAAGCGAATTAAAGGAACTTCACCAGCAGAATGTTAGAGTGCGAATTTTAGGAGACTATACTCAGGTGCCTAAATCCGCAGTAAATAGCGTAGAAAAAGCACTGAAGACCACAGAAAACAACGATGGACTTCAGTTTAATATAGCACTGAATTACGGAGGAAGACAGGAAATTCTCCGTGCAGTGAAGAAGATTGCACTCGAGGTGCAAGATGGAAGGATGAATGCAGATGAAATCACAGAAGAGGTCATCGCAGAAGCACTTTATACTGGGGAAGAAAATGGGGACATTCCTGATCCGGATTTAATTATACGCACAAGTGGGGAAGAGAGACTTTCTAACTTCTTGCTGTGGCAGTGTGCATATAGTGAGTTGGCATTTACAGACTCGCTGTGGCCGGATTATACGCCAGACGAATTCGAAGAGATGGTTATGGCATTCGGCAGCAGAAAACGCCGCTTCGGAGGAAGATAGCTTGGTGCAGGGATTTTGAAAGGAGATTGAAGAAAAATGAAAACGAGAATTATTTCAGGGCTTATTATGGCACCTCTGCTGGTGCTGGTGTGGCTTGGCGGTTATTGGCTGATGGCGGCAGCATTTGTAGTAGGGCTTTTAGGTGTAAAGGAACTGTATAACGGTTTTGAGGCGCAGGGAATCAAGCCTTCTAAGGAAATTGCATATGTGGCTATTGCGGTGCTGTACTTGATGAATATTTTGTGGCCGGAAAATCATGAGCTGGCTATGCTTTGGGTGGTGCTTTGCACGATGGCTTCGCTTGTATATGGTTTCGATGTGAATGGACGAAAGAGTGAAGACTCTCTGGCGACACTGTTTGGAATTATTTATGTTGTATTTTTCTCATACCACATCGTATGGATTGACCAGTCTGCGCATAAAATTATGATATGGATGGTATTCCTGACTGCTTTTGGTACAGATATCATGGCATATTTTACTGGTATGGCGCTGGGCAAGCACAAGTTGTGTCCGAACCTAAGCCCTAAGAAGAGCGTAGAAGGCGCTGTAGGAGGAGTATTGGGAAGCATGGTGCTTTGCGGACTGTTTGGGCTGGCAATTGGACAGGGAATAGAAGGCCTTGTCGTTTGCGTTATAATCGGTCTTGTGGGTAGTGTGGCTGCGCAGCTTGGCGACTTGTCTGCTTCTGCACTGAAGCGCCGCATGGGAATTAAGGATTATGGAAATCTGATTCCGGGTCACGGTGGAATTATGGACCGTTTCGACAGCGTTCTGTTTACTTCACCGCTGATTTACTATACTATAACTATACTGATGTAATCAGTGCCATTTGGGAGAAAATGAAATGAAGAAGATAGCAGTTTTAGGAAGCACAGGTTCTATTGGAACACAGACTCTGGATATAATTGAAAAGAATGGCGGCAAATTTGAAGTCAGCGCGCTTTCATGCGGCAGAAGAACGGAGATTCTCAAGGAACAGATTAGGAAATTCAGTCCTGCTATTGCTGTAACTCAGGCAGAAGAAGATGCCGTTAAGTTAGCAAAAGAGCTGAAAGAAGAAGGAATCTGCGGGACAGAGGTTTTGTGGGGGCAGGAAGGTCTGAAGACTGCAGCTGCAAGCAGCGAAAATGATATGGTTCTCAATTCACTCCTTGGAATAAGTGGTTTAGCGCCGACCATGGCGGCAATTGAGGCTGGAAAGGATATCGCACTGGCAAACAAGGAAACTCTTGTTACTGGCGGAAGTTTGGTGATGAAGGCTGTTGAGGAAAAGGGTGTTAAGCTCTTCCCAGTGGACAGTGAACACAGCGCTATTTTTCAGTGCCTTGAGGGGAATCGCAACCGCAAGCTGAAGAAGATTTTGCTTACTGCAAGCGGTGGCCCGTTCAGAGGGTGGAACAGAGAGCAGCTGGAAACTGTAACGCTGCAGCAGGCTTTGAAGCATCCTAAGTGGACTATGGGCAAGAAGATTACAATAGACTCTGCGACCATGATGAACAAGGGGCTTGAAGTTATCGAGGCTAAGTGGCTGTTCGATGTAGATGTAGATGATATTCAGATTTTGGTGCATCCGCAGAGCATCGTTCACTCCATGGTGGAATTTGAAGATACTTCGGTTATTGCGCAGCTGGGGACGCCGGATATGCGTATTCCTATTAGTTTTGCGCTGGGGTATCCTGATAGAATTGCAAGCAGCGAGCCAAGTCTGGACTTTTTCGGTGCTGGCTCGAATCTCACTTTTGAGAAGCCGGATCCGCAGGTGTTTAAGTGCATAGCTATGGCATATGAATCTTCTCGTGCGGGCGGAAGTTATCCGGTTGTGCTGAACGGTGCAAACGAAGTTTTGGTGGATTTATTCTTAAATGGCAAAATTCGTTTCGTGGACATTCCAGACACGCTGGAAAGAATTTTAGATGAACACAAGCCAGAATATAATCTGAAATTAGATGATATTCTGAGAATTGATAAAGATATTAGAAAAGAGACGTACCAAATGGTACAGAAGGGGTAGTATGACTACAGCGATTTTGGCGATTATACTGTTTTGCGTGATGATTTTTCCTCACGAGCTGGGGCATTTCATTGCGGCACGAGCAGTGGGTGTAAAAGTTAATGAGTTTGCTTTCGGTATGGGGCCTGCAATATGGAAGAAACAGGGTGCTGAAACCCTCTATTCTATCAGACTGTTCCCAATCGGAGGATTTTGTGCCATGGAAGGGGAAAATGGCGACGAGGACGAAGGCAGCGATAAAGGCGGCTCGGGAGCTGGCGGCAAAGATTGCGCTGGCAATGGCAGCAGCTATGATGCAGAACGATCTTTTGCAGCGAAGAAGCCTTGGCAGAAGATTGTAGTTCTGGCGGCAGGTTCATTTATGAATGTGCTGTGTGCAGTCCTGATAATGACTCTGGTTTTAGGAATCATGGGTTTCACAACTAACAAAATCGGAGAAATCACTTCAGGAAGCCCGGCAGAAGCGGCAGGACTTTCGGCAGGCGATGAAATCTTATCCATTGACGGAAATAAAGTCGAAAGCTGGAATGATGTAATCACATATATGCCGCAAAGCGATACAGAAGTAGCGATTACAGTGGACGGTTCAGCTGGTCAGAAGACGGTGCAGGTGCAGCCTGTGTTGATGGAATCTGAGGCTACAAACGGCGAGATGGTGGAACATTATGCCATCGGAATAACCTCTAAGATTAGCCATAATCCTGTTACAGCGCTGCGTGGCGGCGTGGTTTCAACTTGGAACTTGGGAAAGATGATTTTCGAGTCTTTAGGCATGCTGATCAGCGGTGAAGCCGGGGCAGACGACCTGACCGGACCTGTGGGAATGGTGCAGATGGTCAGCGAAACAGCCACATACGGCTTCTGGTATTACGGATTTTTGACAGCGATGATATGCGTAAATCTGGCTATTATCAATATGCTTCCGCTTCCTGCGCTGGACGGCGGCAGAATCATCTTCGTACTGCTTAGACTGGTTATAGGCGAGTCGATAAGCGATAAAGTAGAGGGCGTTGTTCATTTCATAGGGATGACACTGCTTATGGGGCTGATGATTTATGTATGCTTTAATGATGTGATAAGACTTGGACTGGGCGGAGCGTAAGAGCTAAGAACTTAAAACATAGAGCCCAGACATGAAAAGGAGAAAAAATGGCTAAAAAAGTGATGTGCGGAGATGTGGCAATCGGTGGAGGTGCTCCGATTTCCATTCAATCCATGACGAATGTGGATTCCAGAGACGAAAAAGCGCTCGTGGAGCAGATTGCCAGATTAGAGGACGCGGGCTGCCAGATAATCCGCATGGCAGTACCAGATATGGAGGCAGCAGAAGTTTTGGGGCGTGTACGGCGCAAAATCCGTATTCCTCTTGTTGCTGACATCCATTTCGATTATCGGCTTGCCATCGCTGCTATCGAGCATGGTGCTGATAAAGTCCGCATAAATCCGGGAAATATCGGTTCTCCAGACCGTGTTCGTGCAGTAGTAGATGCAGCACGCCAGCGTCAGATTCCAATTCGAATCGGCGTAAACGGAGGATCCTTAGAAAAGGATATAGTAGAAAAGAACGGAGGCGTGACGGCAGAAGGCTTAGCTGAAAGCGCACTTCGCAATTTGAAGCTGGTAGAAGATATGGATTATGATAATCTGATTATCTCTCTCAAATCATCAGATGTGCGCATGAACTATGAAGCACACAAGATACTTGCAGCAGGGACAGATCATCCAATACATATTGGAATCACAGAAGCAGGCACTCCAGGTAGAGGCAAGGTGAAGTCAGCCGTGGGAATCGGAGGACTTCTGCTTGCAGGGATTGGAGATACAATGCGTGTTTCACTGACCGCAGACCCTGTGGAAGAAATATACTTCGCTAAGGAGATTTTGAGAAGTTTAGGAATGCGCAAGTCGGCTATAAATTTAGTTTCATGTCCGACATGCGGAAGAACGAAGATAAATTTAGAGGGTTTAGCCAATGAAATCGAGCGTCATCTCGATGAAATGGAAGCACGCTGGACACTGGAAGGGCGCAGTGCATCGGATCATGATGGAATAACTGTAGCGGTAATGGGATGTGCCGTAAATGGGCCGGGTGAAGCCAGAGAGGCAGACTATGGAGTTGCCGGCGGTGACGGAAAAGGTCTTCTCTTCGCCAAGGGCGAGATTGTTCGAACAGTTCCGGAAAATGAAATCGTTCCAGCTCTGCTTCAGATGATTGAAGAAGGAAGCATGGTTAAGAGGAAATAGATGAAAAATTTAATTGAAAAAAATGTAGATTGGGCATCCATCGGAGATTATTCGAAAGACTCTTTTGCATATACCATCAACCGTGCGGTCATTCAATCGGAAACAGGGGTCTTGTCAATCGACATGACCCTTAATTTTATTTTTCCACATATGGACATGGAAAAGGTTAAGGGTAGCCTGCTCCATCGCATAGAGGGACTTAAGGGTGTCGAATTTAAGTATAGGTATAAAGATGTTTTGCTGAGAGACGAGGACATCGTTCGCCTTTACATTCCACATATGATGGACGATATTTCAAGTGAATATTCAGCCATAATTCAGTCCATCAGGCCAGAACATTTCAGCTGGAATGGAAAAAATCTGGAGATAGAGGCTCTGGGTAAGGTTGGAACGGAGCAGCTGAACTTGCACGCATCTAAGAAATTTAAGCATTTGCTGAAAGCTGTCTTCGATATCGATACCGAGGTTTCATTTGTGAACAATGAAGAGCTTTATGAGCAGATTCATGCTGAGATGGAAGCTGGTGAAAAGAAGGACATCGAAGAGTCCATGAAAAAATATAAGGAAGTTAAGGCTAAGGAAGCGGAAAAGAAAACGTCTGGCGGCGGAGCCGGTGGCGGTTTCGGAGGCGACGGAGGAAATACCGGAGGTTTCGGTGGCGGCTTCAATGGCGGTACCAGCGGCAAGCAGGGTGGCTGGAAGCGTAAAGAAAAGGAACTTCCGGCAGAAGGCAATCGCATTATGGGTAAGGACATAGTGGGAGAAGCCAATACTGCACTTTTAGATATAGATCCTTCTCTGGGAATGGTTATAGTAGAAGGCATTCTATTTAAGAAGGAAAGCAGGGTTATACGAAGCGGAAATCATCTCATTACGCTTTTGATAACAGATGAAAAGACCACCATCTGCTGTAAGTGTTTTGCTTCCGAAAACAAATGGAATGAAATAGACGAACTTCTTAAACCTGGTACCGGCGTGAAGATTCGCGGTGAAGTACAGTTCGATACTTTCGAAAACATGAATACAATCATGATGAAGGATATCGAAAAGACAGATAAGAAAATTGGCGACAGCAGGGTAGATACTTGTGAAATAGGAAAGCGTGTAGAGCTTCACTGTCACTCAAAGATGAGTGCAATGGACGGACTCAATGAAGTTTCCGACATTGTCAGTAAAGCCGCTGCCTGGGGGCAGCCGGCAGTGGCTATCACAGACCACGGCGTAGTGCAGGCATTTCCAGATGCAGCTAAGGAAGCGAAAAAGCAGGCTGGAAAAGGCAGACCTATAAAGATACTTTACGGCATGGAAGGTTATGTTTTCGATGACAGAGACTGCATGCAGGAAGACGGAACTATAAATTGCAAGACGAGAAATGACGGAACTGCTGTGCAGACCAACCATATTATTCTCATGGCGGCTACGCAGGAAGGCTTGAAGAATATATACAAGCTGGTATCCTATTCTCATCTGGAATACTTCTACAGAAGACCGAGAATTCCTTGGTCAGTATTAGAAGCGCACCGTGAAGGAATAATCATCGGCGGAGCCTGCGAAGCAGGGGAAATCTATCGAGCTATTCTGGACGGAAAACCAGAAGATGAAGTGGAAAGGATTGCTTCCAGATATGACTATCTGGAAATTCAGCCACTGATAAACAACCGATTCCTCATAGAACAAAACAGGGTATCGGGATATGATGAATTAAAAGATATAAACCGCAAAATCGTAGCACTTGCGGACAAGCTGGAAAAGCCGGTCGTAGCTACGACAGACGCACATTATCAAGATGAAACATCAGCGATATACAGAAATATTTTGATGGCAGGACAGGGCTTCAAGGACGCTGAAAACGGCACAGGTCTGTATCTGAGAACTACAGATGAAATGCTGGAAGAATTCAGCTACTTAGGCGAAGAAACTGCGAAACGAGTGGTAATCGACAATACCAATCTCATAGCAGACATGTGCGATGGTGAGATTTTGCCGGTTCCGAAAGGTAAGTTCCCGCCGAAAATCGATGGGGCAGAGGAGACTTTGCGAAAAACCTGCATGGACAAGGCACATTCGATATATGGAGATCCGCTGCCTGACCGCATCGGTGAGCGACTGGAAAAGGAACTGTCGTCTATTATCAACAACGGATATGCTGTCATGTACGTGTCAGCCCAGATGCTGGTTAAAAAGTCTAATGACGATGGGTATCTGGTTGGTTCCCGAGGTTCAGTAGGCTCGTCGCTGGCGGCAACCATGGCAGGAATTACGGAAGTAAATCCACTTGAGCCTCATTATGTTTGTCCTAATTGCAAGCATTTGGAATGGGGTGACATGGACATTTACGACTGCGGAATCGATATGCCTGAAAAGGACTGTCCAGAATGCGGAACACCGATGACTCGTGACGGGTTTACCATACCATTTGCTACATTCTTAGGTTTTGATGGGGACAAGGAGCCTGATATCGACTTAAACTTCGCAGGTGAGTATCAGCCGGTTGCCCACAAGTATGTAGGCGTAATCTTCGGCGAAAAAAATGTATTCAAGGCAGGAACTGTAGGTACTGTAGCAGATAAGACGGCATACGGCTATGTGATGAAGTTCTTCGAAGAACGTCAAAGACCGATAAATAAGTTTGAGGCAGACAGGCTGACTCAGCACTGCACAGGGGTAAAGAGAACTACAGGTCAGCATCCGGGTGGAATCATTATCGTGCCGGACGACCATGAGATTTATGAGTTTTGCCCAGTGCAGCATCCAGCTAATGATGTGAATTCGGACATTATCACAACCCATTTTGACTACCATAAGATCGACCAGAACTTGTTGAAGCTGGATATTCTGGGACACAATATTCCGTCCATGATTCGTCAGCTTCAGGATATGACAGGCATAGACCCGCTGAAGGTTGACCTTACAGACAGAACGGTGCTTTCGATTTTTAATGGAATCGAGGCACTGAAGATAGTCGATCCGGAAAATTACAGATTCAAGCACGGAACTTATGCTATACCTGAGTTTGGTACATCATTTACACGAGGCATGCTTGATGATATTAAACCTGATAAATTCGCAGACCTCGTGCGAATGTCCGGCTTCTCACACGGTACAGATGTGTGGCTGAACAACGCACAGGACTATATCAGGGACGGCACAGCCACCATGCGTGAAGTTATTTCAACGCGAGACGACATTATGAACAGGTCAGCATCCGGGTGGAATCATTATCGTGCCGGACGACCATGAGATTTATG
>CAZLJV010000059.1:0-10034 GCA_964559965.1 uncultured Oscillospiraceae bacterium
CCACAAGCCGCAAACCACAAGCCGCAAAAAAAGGCGATGCCTCCGCCATATCCGCCGGAAGCCCCGCCCTTACCAATTTACCAATATTTCAACTTTTCAATTCACTGCCTTTCACTCGGCAACCTTACATTTCCACTGTATCGGCAGACTTATACCGTTTCCTTCAGCACACCGTTGCGGTACGCTTCAATCAGAGATTTCAAATCGTCCACACGCTGCACTAATTCCGCACCCTGGTCGGTGTCGATGATGAGCATACGTTCTGGCAAAGTTTCAACAATCTGCCATGAAGGTGCGAAGAATTCCTGAGTTCCGTCCTCCTTCAGCGGACTGTAAGCATGATGCTCAGCCAGCGCCATGAAGCGAGAATTGAACAAGAAAGTATATCCTGCGATACCCGTCTGCTTCTGATAAGCCTTAGAAATACCGCCGTCAATTACATACAGCAGACCGCCGCCCTTAATAGGACTTTCGCCGTCCTTAATCTTAACAGGCACATGACCATTCAAAATCTTCGATCTGCGAGGATCAAGACCAAACTCTACAAGAATCTTTTCGCAAGCCTCACGCGTTTTTATCAGCTTATAATAAGGTCTGGTATGCTCCTTGTGAGATTCCTTATCAGCGATAAACAATCTTTCGAAAGTAGTCATCTTAGCCTTTCCAAAAAGCGGAGAATTGCCGCCCAGCCACAGATACCACATGAGGTCACCAGAACGACCGATTTCTTCACTGTCGCTCGGATTAAAATATGCTTTGCGAACCTGATCGTCCAGATAGTCCATCAAAGCCTTGCCCTTCAGCTTTACACCATTGAGTTCAACCTCTTCAAACTCACCATCTTCAGTCATAGGAATGCAGCCATGATAAAGCAGATTTCCATTAGTCTTCAAGTAGAGAGCGCCGTGGCTGTACAGGAACTTAATGTGACGCTGCAGCTTTTCGGAATTGAGCACAGAAGCCTCTAAAGCATTGAGCAGATCTTCCTCTTCATCAGTCAACTTGTATGGGTCAGCCGGATCCACCGTCGGAAGATTGCACTCACGCATAGGCCATACTTTACCTTCGATTTCCACAGTGCAAGCATCAAAATCTATCTTGTCCAGCAACAGTCGGTGTTCCAGATGATATTCAGGGTGCGCCAAAATTCTCTGCCCCTCAACCTTGAACTGACAAACAGCGATGGCCTTGTGCATCTTTGCCGCTAAATCCTCATCAACCTTGTCATACTTATTTGTCTCCAAAATATGTGGTTTGAACTTTTCGCAAGGGTCGTCCGCATACACCTTAGCTGCAAAAGTAGCCAGCGGACGCAGATTTATACCATAACCAACTTCCAGCATATCGAAGTTGTTATAGCTGATATTCATTCTCAAAATATTCGTAATGCAAGCCCAGTTTCCTGTAGCCGCACCCATCCATACTATGTCATGATTACCCCACTGAAAATCCACTGCATGGTAATTTTCCAAGTAGTCCATAATCGAATCAGGATGAGCACCTCTGTCGAATATGTCACCTATAATATGTAGGTGATCCACAGCAAGACGGCTAATCGCTTCGGTCAGCTCAATAATATACTCCTCCGCCATGCCGATTTCCACAACAGAGCGAATGATTTCGCTGTAATAATGCGCACGATTCACCTCATCATCAGCATGGAGCAATTCGTCCATACTGTAACCAGCATACTTAGGCAGGCGCTGGCGCACACGAGAACGAGTATACTTAGTAGAAACGGAACGGCAAATCGTAATTAAGCGATAAATCGCAGTAGCACACCAGTCGTCGAAATTTTTCTCAGACTTGCGGCGACGTGCCAGCTCAGCTTCCGCATTATATATGAGCGAAGCCAGCCCCTCACGGTCACTTTCACTTAAAACAGCACCATAATGCTCATCGATTTTGTCCTTTATTGTACCAGACGCACTCTTCAGCATATGAATAAACGCCTCGTGTTCCCCATGTAAGTCGCTCAGAAAGTATTCCGTGCCCTTCGGCAGCGCGAGAATTGCCCTCAAATTTACAATCTCAGCAGAAGCTGCGCGAATATTCGGATAGTCCTTCGCCAGCAAATTCAAAAATTTCAGATCAGCCATGTTTCTTCCTTTCTCTATGGATTACATTATCTCTAACCTCTATTCTACAATGTCTCCACCCGAAAATCAAGAGCCTTCACCATTAAGCCACCTCTGTTCCGCTGTAATAATGTGCCAAAATCTCTCTATACCCAGCTCCCTCCTTAGCCATACCGTTTGCTCCGTACTGAGACATCCCAACCCCATGGCCAGAGCCGCTGGAAGTGAACACCACATAATCCCCGGAAAATGAGATTTTGAAAAGTGCCGAAGAAAGTCCAAGAGCCGACCGAACCTCCGTCCCCTTCAAAACACCCTCTGCCCCGTCGCCTACCTGCATCTGATCTACCCGGCCGCCAGATGTACGCGTAAGGATTTTGATAGTTTCTCGGCTTACATTGCCAACATTTTTCTCAGGGTAAGCCGCCCTCACCTTCTCCGCAAAATCCCCGATGCTCAGCTTTTTCTCTTCGTCCTGGTGTGTTGCGCCCTCTTCATATGGACTGTCCACGCTTACAAGATACGGATATGCTCCGCTGAACACATCTTCCGAGTTTTCCGTTTGCCCACCGCTTGAACTGAAAAAAAGTGGCTGCATGACCAGCTCACTGTTGTAGTATAGAAGCTGTCCCTCCGTCTGGCTGCATGCTTTTTTGATTTTTTTCCAACCTTCATTTTCCCAATCGACACCGTGTATGGAAGCCAGCTCCTTTTCCGACTTGTATACTTGACAATGGGTGGTATTGCATACCGCCGCCTTGGGATGTGCATCTGGCTTTTTTTCGTCATATTTTATGATTTTCGCCGCAGCATAAGTTCGTGCAGCCACAGACTGCGCCTTGAGTGCCTCAAGTTCAAAAGAAGATGGCATTTCGCTGGCTACAACGCATCGCACATATGTTTCCATGTCCACCGTTACAACCTTGCCTTTCTCATCAAGCCAGACAGAAATAGTGTCCGGGACAGAGATTTTGCTGGGAGAAGAGATTTTGCTGGGAGATGTGCCAGAGAAAGAATCGCCTAAGTCCACGTCGCCTGCTGTTGACCCGCCTAAATCAGACAGGACAACAGCTGCAATGGGCACGAAAAGATAAAATGTGAAGCACATAAGTGCGATTTTCAGATAAATTTTGTATGAGCCGTGCAAGTCACCCATTATTTCACCTCCTTCACAGCAGTATATGCAGCAAGGTGCGGAATAATGAGCATGAAAAAACCGGAAGGATACTCCCTCCGGTTTGAGTGTTTTCAGTCTCTAATCTTCGATTTTTTCAATCTTAGCTCCGAGGCCTGCGAACTTGTCTATGAACTTTTCATATCCTCGCTCGATATGATAAATTTCGGTAATTTCCGTTGTTCCTTCTGCCACCAGTCCAGCCAGTACAAGGGCTGCTCCTGCTCGCAGGTCTGTCGCCATAACTGAAGTTCCCTTCAGCTTCTGTACGCCTTTAATCACCGCCTTGTTTCCGGCAGTTTCAATATTCGCGCCCATCTTGCGAAGCTGGCTCACATGCATGAAACGGTTTTCGAACACAGTTTCTTTAACAGTACTGCTTCCGTTTACTAATGTGAGAAATGCCATAAATGGTGACTGAATGTCTGTAGGAAAACCAGGATAAGGTACTGTCATAATGTCAGTTGCACCCTGTGGGCCTAAATCACCGCGAACTGTGATGCTGTCATCAGTCACAGCTACGCGAACTCCACATTCACGAAGTTTGGCAATAATTGGCTTCAGATGATCTGGAACAGCATTCTCAATAGTGATATTACCCTTTGTGATAGCTGCCGCCAGCATAAAAGTTCCAGCTTCGATACGGTCTGGAATTACAGTGTGACGAGCACCATTTAAGTGCTTCACGCCTTCAATCTTAATCGTATCAGTACCAGCGCCTTTAATCTTAGCTCCCATCTTATTTAAGAAGTTGGCCAAGTCAACTATTTCCGGCTCTTTCGCTGCGTTCTCGATGAATGTAACGCCTTCAGCCAGAACTGCTGCCATCATGATATTTTCGGTTGCTCCTACGCTTGGAAAGTCTAAATAGATGCTGTCGCCAATCAGTCCTTGTCCGCCAGCTCTGGCCTCCACATAACTTTCTTCTTCATTAAAGATGATTTCAGCTCCTAAGGCTTCGAATCCTTTCAGATGCAGGTCAATTGGTCTGGCACCGATAGCACAGCCACCTGGAAGCGGCATTCTTGCTCTGCCCTTTCTGGCAAGCAACGGTCCCATAACAAGGATTGATGCACGCATCTTATTTACCAGGTCAAAACGCGCTTCTGTTGAATTGATATCCTCTGTCAATATTGATACCGTATTATCATCGATATCCTCAACTTTTGACCCAAGAGATGCCAGAATTTCCTTCATGAAAACCACATCACGAAGCTGTGGAACATCTCGAATTATACAGCTGTCCTCAGAGAGAAGAGCTGCAGCCATCAGCGGAAGCACAGCATTTTTCGCGCCGCTGATTACGACGTTCCCTTTCAAAGGTCCGCTCTGATGTACTATATATTTAGCCACTTCTACTCCTCCCGCCTAAAAGGATTTCAGATCATCTAGGCAGGCCTTGCAGATATTCTTACCACGGATGTTGCAAACATCTTTAGCGTCACCGCAGAAGATGCAAGCAGGTTCATACTTCTTAAGCATGATATATTCTCCATCAACAAATACTTCCAGAGAATCATCTGTTCTGATTCCTAAATTTCTTCTTAATTCTACCGGAATAACAACTCTTCCTAATGGGTCTACCGGTCTAACGATTCCAGTTGCTTTCATTTTATTGTCCTCCTTTGTTTTCTACTTTGCACTCTGTTCTGCGTCTCTTTTCTTATCCCTCTTGCTTTTTATAAAACCGACGCAGGACGCAGTCGCATTCACAATTCCCGATGCTGCCTTAGCAATATTTTGGTTGCCCTTTACGCTGTTTGACACGATTCCCGCTGCTTCTACGATTCCGTCTACCATTCCATCGATATCATTAGTGCGGCGAGATGCCACTTCTGTAATCGACTTTGCGTCCTCCAAAACCTTATCAAGCTCCTTCAGTGTTCCTATCAGCTTTTTTACAAGCAGAATCAGGTAAACCAATAAAACAATTACTAATGCCGCAATGACAAAACCAACCACTCCCTGTGGTGTAAGCGTAATGGTCATAGTGATTTCCTCCTTATTGCGCTGTCCTTATTATAACCCAAAACTGGAAATAAATTCAACACTATTTTTGAAAATTTTTTACTTTTTCTTGACCTTTTTCTGTTCTTTTTTACCTTGCTCCAATCATATAATTTTACACAATGGAGGGTATAATTATGATGAACTATATTTGGTCAGTTCTCTTTTTAATTGCTTTCGCATTTTCCTGTCTTACAGGCCGCCTGCCATTATTTTCAGATACTTTGACATCAGGCGCAGGTGAAGCAGTTCAATTTCTCATAAGCCTTATTGGCATAATGGCACTCTGGAGCGGACTCATGGAAATTGCAGAGCGCACAGGCCTTATCGAAAAGCTCTCCCATCTCCTTCTTCCGCTTACCTCACTTCTATTTCCTCACCTAAAAAATCCTGAAACCATTTCTTCCATAGTCATGAGTTTCATGGCTAATCTCTTCGGCGCAGGAAACAGCTCCACAGTTTTCGCCCTGCGCACAATGGAAAAATTAGATGAAGAAAATAAACACAGCCCTGTAGCCAGCAACGACATGTGCACCTTTGCTGTTGTAAATATGGCATTCGCACCAGTCATACCAGTGGTAATGCTTCAGATTAGAAGCGATATGGGTTCGATCAACCCCTACTCCGTAGTCCTGCCCTCGCTTATCACCGCCGTCTGCACCATGGCAGTTTCCATCATGCTTTGCAAAATCTTAGAAAGGAGGCATCGTTGATGTCCCACTTTTTTTCTTCCCTCAGCACTGCTTTTCTTCCAATTATGGCCGCCATAATCATAAGCTACGGAATCCTAAAAAAGGCTCCCGTCTACGACTATTTCATCGAAGGTGCCCGCAAAGGAATGTCCACTGCTATTGAAATTCTCCCGTTTCTCATAGGAATCTTTTTAGCAGTAAATTGCCTTACAGTTTCAGGTTTCCTCGGCTTTCTGGGAAGCCTGCTTTACCCTCTCATGACAAGTTTAGGAATTCCCGAAGAACTGCTTCCGCTCATCTGCCTTCGAGCTGTCTCAGGCAGCGGTTCCCTCATAATCGTCCAAAACATTATGGAAACAGCAGGCCCTGACTCCTATGCCGGTCGTGCCGCCTGCGTAATGTCTGGAGGCTGCGAGACAGTAATTTATGTCTTAGCACTTTACTTTGGAGTCACCCGTGTGCGCCATATGCGCCACGCTCTTGCCGCTGGCCTTGCAGGCTACATAACAGGCGTAATCGTATCCTTAGCGGTCTGTCGCCTTATATGACTCCAATACCTCTGCTGTATAATTCCCATCCATATCATAGACGTAAAGCGGATCCAGCATCTTAGTTTCACGACCGCCGCCCTTAACCATATGCACTAACAAAATGTTAGGCTTGCTCTCACGATTAGGGCTGACGAACTGCAATTCCTTCACTTCCAGTCCATACTGCCGTCCCAGACAGCATATATCGACTATTCGCGATGGCCGATGCACCATGAAGAAGTCTCCCTTGTCCCGCAAAACATATGCTGCGCACTTTATGAAGTCTTCAAGGCTTGCGGTTGTCTCATGTCTTGCGATTCTCTTTGCCTGATTAGCATTGGTGAGTCCTCCGCTTCCAGCTGTATATGGCGGATTGCTTGTTACCATATCTACCACGCCCTGAAGTTCCTTCGCCCAACCATTCTTATAGTCTTTAACATCACCATGGATAAAATCCACTCGATTTTCGAGATTGTTTCCTTCCCTATTTCGAATGGCTCTGCCATATGATGCTTCCTGCACTTCTACGCCCACAATTGACGGAATTTCCGTCTTGTGTGAAAGTATGAGGGGAATAATCCCCGTTCCCGTGCCCATATCAAGGGCACGCCGAAAAGACTTGCGCGAATATTTTGCCGCGAAATGTGCTAAAATCACCGCATCTACACCGTAGCAGAACTCTTCGGGTTTCTGTATTAATTTCAGCCCGCCAAAACCGATTTCGTCCAGGCGCTCGCCTTCCTCAAGCGTCCATTTTTCGCTCATATTTTTATCCATATCTCTTTCGTTTAGTCCTTGATAAGCTGCTGAATTTCCTTCATTGTAGCTGCATCTACGCCTTCGAACAGATTCTTTTCTTTGTTGTGGCGCTTTTCGATGCGGCGGATTTCCTTTTTCTGATAAACATAGATTTCGGAGGACAGTTTTTCTTCTTGTGGACGTTCGTCCTTTTCTTTATCCTTGTCTTTATCTTTATCCTTGTCCTTGCCGCGGCGACTGCCTGTTTCAGGCTTTTCTTCCACATAAAGTCTAACACGAATCTTGTCTTCTAAAATGTTAGTGTCCACTACCTTTGCCAGACCGTCAGGAGTCTTAATTCTTTCTCCAACCTCAGGCATGCCCTTGCGCATTTCCATATAGATATCGTTTTCATATTTCAGGCAGCACATCAGTCTGCCGCAGATGCCTGAAATCTTAGTAGGATTCAGTGACAGATTCTGTACCTTCGCCATCTTGATTGATACCGGCTCAAAATCCGCAAGCCAGCTATTGCAGCACAGTGAGCGGCCGCATCCGCCAATTCCGCCCATCATCTTCGCTTCATCTCTTACACCAATCTGACGCAGTTCAATTCTCATCTTGAACACGCTTGCCAGATCTTTTACAAGTTCACGGAAGTCTACACGACCATCAGCTGTAAAATAGAAGATAATCTTGCTGTTATCAAATGTGTATTCCACGTCGATAAGCTTCATCACCAGTTTATGCTTGTCGATTTTTTCCTGACAAAGCTGCAGCGCTTTTTCCTTTTTCTTTACATTTTCCAGGTGCTTCTTTTCATCTTCCGCTGTTGCGATTCTGATGATTTTTTTAAGCGGAGCGACTATTTCATCATCGCTCACCTCCTGAATGTCATTTGTTACCGTACCATATTCCATACCTCTCGCAGTCTCTACGATAACATTGTCCCCATTTTTCACATCGAATGTGTCTGGGTCAAAATAGTATATTTTTCCTGCTGTTTTAAATCTTACTCCAGCGACTTTTACCATTATGTTTTTATCCTCCAATTTTTATCAATAAATTCTTCATAGCATAATTGTAATTTACTTTAGCAACCAAGTCTCTACGTGCTTCTTCGATATAATTAATATGCTTGAAGATTTCTTCCCTTTTTAACAATCTGCCTCTTAAATCTTTTCCCACTAAGAAATCACGATAAATACGCTCCATTCCGTCGAGAATCTGAAAAGCATCATCTCTGGACTTCATAAATTTCCCTAAAGTTTCTCTCACCTCAAAAAACTTTTCTCCGTCCAAACTTGCCTGTATCAGTTTCGATGCGCCTTCCATCGCCTTATTATCCAGCTGCGTATCCAAACTGTTCAGCCTGTATGCAACGCATCTTGATCTTATGGTCTCCAAAAGATTATCCTTGTTCTCAGAAAGCAGAATTATCACAGTCCCAGGTGAAGGTTCTTCCAACGTTTTCAGCAAACGATTCTGCGCCCTCGGCGTCATAGTATCAGCATCTTTAATCACCGCTAAATTTCTGTTTCCACCTGTAGGCTTTCGCTTCAGCTTCTCTTGCAGCTGAAATACTGCCTCGTCCTTAACTGACATTCCATCAGACTCTATATAATAGTAGTCCTCGTAATTGTCATGTTCAATTTTCCTGCAGTCTATGCAAAAATCGCACCCCACGCCCGGCTCTTCCCTGCAAATTATGGCCTTCAGCATATCTTTTGCAAACTGAACCTTATCTACGCAAGTATCGCCTTCTATTATGTATGCGTGAAAAACATTCTCTGCACGAATGCTCCCTGAAATTCTCTCGATCAGCCGTAAGTCTGACTCCCAATTATTCAGTGACATTTCAAACCTCTTCCTTGTGCAGCACTTCCTCAAGTTTGCCGTTTATATCCCGACTTATCTCCTCAATGCCGCGAGTTGCATCGATTCCTACGATTCGCTCTCCAAATTTTTCTTCAAGCTCCAAATATCCTCGATAAACTTCCGCATGGAAAGCATTCTTCTCGACCTCAAGTCTATCTTCGCCTCCGGCTCTGGCCTTCAGTCTATCCTTTCCGATGTTAGGGTCAACCTTCAGCAAAAAAGTCACATCTGGCATGCATCCAGCTACCGCATATTCATTTATAACTCGAACTGCATCACCAAGTCCACGACCATATCCCTGATATGCCATGCTTGAATCCACGAATCTGTCGCAAACAACGACCTTTCCCTCTGCAAGTGCCGGCTTAATAACCTGAGCCACATGCTGCGCACGAGATGCCGCATACAACATCGCCTCTGTCATATAATCCATCTCTGCACACTTGTTATCCAGCAAAATCTCCCTAATCCGTTCTCCTATGGCTGTTCCGCCCGGTTCTCTCGTAAACAGCACATCCATATTCTTTTCTCGGAAAAAAGTTTTTATATTTTCAATTTGTGTCGACTTCCCAGACCCGTCTGGTCCTTCAATGGAAATGAAAATACCTTTATGCATTGTATCTCTTATCCTTTTCACTTCTTGAGTATTTCATCTACTAATTTCTCAAAGAAGTGAGCAACCAGCAAAAGCATCGGAATACATAATAAAAAATCAAATAAAATCTTAACCAATTTCACTTTCCTCATCCTCCTTGAAATCATAGTTATGTCTATTATACCACAAACTCTGCGAAAGTTAAAGAGAATATAGTGTTTACAACTAAAAACAGGTTGCTGACAATAGGCGGTGATGTGCGACATATTCAGCACGCGGCAGCAGTTGCGCATATAAATAAAGACTCCGTGTGAATGCGCCAGCGCATTTGCACGGAGTCTA
>CAZLJV010000060.1:0-1343 GCA_964559965.1 uncultured Oscillospiraceae bacterium
ACCACAACCTGCACTTCCTGGTAAATATGATGAAAAATATCAGAACAGCCATCGAGGAAGACAGATTCCTGGAATACAAGAAGGAGTTCTACGACAAATATGGAAGATTTTAAGAATATTAATGCCGAAGCAAACGAAAATGCCGGAATGAGAGAAGTATGTCCGCACAGCGAATTTTGCGGAGGCTGCATCCACCAAGGCAAAACATATGCTCAGCAGCTTTCTGAGAAAGAGAGCGAGGTTCTGCGCCTGCTTGAGGATAAGGGTGTGAAGCCGGAAAAAATCGATGCGATCGAAGGCTGCCCGAGCCAGTATGAGTACAGAAATAAGATGGAATACACATTTGGCGACTTCGTGAAAGACGGCGAAATGACGCTCGGCATGCATCGCAAGCGCAACTTTATGTCCATCGTGACAGTGGATCAGTGCCAGCTTGTGGATCCGGATTTCAATACAATATTAGATGCAGTGCTGCAGTTTGCAATCCAGCGCGGCTACAAGGCATATCACAAGCGCAGCCACCGCGGTCTGATGCGCAATCTGATTATCCGCAAAGGCGTTCGAACTGGTCAGCTTTTAGTCAATATCGTTACGTCATCCGAAGAGGGCTTCGATGAAGAGGCTTTCGTGGAAATGCTGCAGGGGCTTTCTTTGCAAAATACCATCGTCGGAGTTCTTCGCACATTCAACGACAGTTTGGCTGATGCGGTGATTTGTGACTCACTGAAGGTTCTGTGGGGAAGAGACTATTACGAAGAAAAAATTCTCGGTCTGCACTTCAGAGTCAGTGCGTTCTCATTCTTCCAGACAAATGTGGAAGCTATCGAGCGTCTATATACTGAAGCGCTGGCACTTGTGGAATCTTTTGACGGCAAGTCAGTATTCGACTTGTATTGTGGTACAGGTACGATAACGCAGATTCTTGCTCTCCGTGCAAAGGAAGTTTTGGGGATTGAGCTTGTTTCCGAAGCGGTCGATGCGGCGAGAGCGAATGCTGAAGAGAACGGACTTACTAATTGCAAGTTCTTGGCAGGCGATGTGTTTGAAGCTCTTCAGAATGTGTCCGAAAAGCCTGATGTAATCGTTGTGGATCCACCGCGTGTAGGCATTCAGCCTAAGGCGCTGGACAAGATTATCGCTTATGGCGTAAAGGAAATCGTATATATTTCCTGCAACCCTAAGACTTTAGTTGAAAATCTGAAGTACATGGATTACTATGGCTACAAGTGCAAATACTTAAAGCCGTTCGACAACTTCCCGATGACGAAGCACACAGAATGTATCTGTCTGCTTTCTAAGGAGAAGTAAAAGGGTAACTGAGAAAGTGTAGAAATAAAGGAATT
>CAZLJV010000060.1:1443-9899 GCA_964559965.1 uncultured Oscillospiraceae bacterium
TGCTTTCTAAGGAGAAGTAAAAGGGTAACTGAGAAAGTGTAGAAATAAAGGAATTCCTTTTTGATGGTTTTGGCAGTAGTTCTATAGTCCGCTCATAGGTAGGGTGAGTGATGAAACTGCTTTTGTGGTGCTGAGTGCATAGGACTAAGAAAATAAGGGAAAGAATATATGAATAAGGTTAAGCATCTGTTTTTGCAGGTGCTTTTCTTATGCCAACTTTTAGGAAAGGAGCGTGATACCTATGGGTGGTTCAACGCATTGAAGCATTTTCGCATTGCACTGACCGAAGGTTTCTGATATAATCAGGAAAACAAATCTCATTTGGAGGTTGAGTTTGGAAGTTGACTTTGAGACTGAGTTTGGAGGGCTGAGTGATGAAAATACTAGTTACAGTTCCATTTAATGAAACGCAAAAGGAGAGGATTAAGGCGGCAGCGGTCGGCGAGGATGTTACATTTGCAAAAGCAAACGAAGTGACGGCAGAAATGATGGAGAGTGTGGATGTTTTGATGGGAAATGTCAGTCCATCATTGGTTGCGAAAGCACCAAAACTCAAATGGCTGCAGCTTAATTCGGCAGGGGCAGACAGTTACTGCAAGCCGGGGATTTTGGCAGATGAAACTGTTCTGACCAATGCATCAGGGGCATATGACATCTCGGTTTCAGAGGGAATGGTAGCATCTACCATGGCTATGTTCAGGAAATTGTATCGATATTACGATAATCAGAAGCAGAATTTGTGGCAAGATGAAGGTATGGTGCAATCGGCATACGGCGCTTGCGTAGTGATTCTGGGACTTGGGAATATTGGATTGTCCTATGCGAAGAAAATGAAGGCCATGGGAAGCTATGTCATAGGTGTGAAGCGTCACGGAGGAGAAGTACCTGATGGCGTAGATGAAATTTGTAACATGGATCAGCTTGAATCGTGTTTGAGAAGGGCAGATGTGGTTGTATCTGTGCTTCCAGGGACGCCTGAAACTGAATACCTCATGGGGAAAGACCAGTTTGCAGCTATGAAAAATACAGCTTACTTTATAAATGTGGGGCGCGGAAATCTTGTGGACTCTCATGTTTTGTGGGAGGCGTTGGAAAATGGCGAGATTGCCGGAGCTGCTATAGATGTGACTGAGGCAGAGCCACTTCCAGCAGATAACATTCTTTGGACTGCGAAAAATCTATATATAACGCCACATGTGACTGGAGGATTTCATATTACGCAGACGATGGAGATAATTGCCGATATATGTGAGAATAATTTGAAACATTATCTGAATGACGAACCATTGGAAAATGTAGTTAATAGAAGCTTAGGATATTAGCGAGGTCGATTTAACGGAGGTAAATGTTATGGTAAAAGAGATTGTAAGGGACATTTTTTTTCTGAGTCAGAAGTCAGAGCCGGCTACGAAGGATGATATTCAAGTAGGGATTGACCTGCAGGACACGCTGGAAGCCAATCGTGAAGGCTGCGTGGGATTGGCTGCAAACATGATTGGTGTAAAAAAGAGAGTTATTATCGTTAGTTTAGGGATAATGGACATTGTAATGTTCAATCCTGTAATTACTGAAAAAGATTCTCAGTATTGTGGGGAAGAAGGTTGCTTGTCCTTAGATGGTGTTCGTGATGCGATTCGATATGAAAATATCAAGGTGGAGTATTACGATATGCAATGGAAAAAACAGACAATGAAGCTGTCTGGATTGTCTGCGCAGATTTGCCAGCACGAATGCGACCATTTAGAAGGAATTATTATTTAGCATAAAAAAGAAAAAGCACTGAGCCTTAATCCGATTGAGCGTCGACTCAAGGGGTTGGGCAGCAGTGCTTTTTTTTTGTATAATATGTGCGCATAGTATGATAAATTTTGTACGGAAAACATCATAGTATGAAATTGAATTATGGGCTATAATGTGTGTATAGTTATGATAATAGAAGGGTAATGTGACGCAGAATGAATTTTATCGAAAGATTTAATAGAATATCAGAATTAGTTGAAGAAAATATAGAAAAAGACGAAGGCACAATAGCCGAAATTATATGCAATACATTCTCAGTGGAAAAGCGGAGAATGGCATACGCATTTGAATTTATCGTAGGATACAGCCTGCCGCAATACATTAGGCGAAGAAAACTTTGCCGTGCGTTTCATGAAAAAGAAGAGAGCGGATGCAGCTGGGATAACGTGCTGGAGATTGCAGGATACAGCGAAAGAAGCTCCTTCGACAAAGCATTTCTCAGAGAATATGCAAGCAGTCCGGCGCAGTATCTTGGTGGAGATCGCAAGGTTGGACTTGTAGAACCGCTGACTATTCATTACATGGAGAGCAATTTCACCCAGCAGCAGGAATACATCATAGAAAAAAGCGGCGTGAAGGCAGAATTTGAAATGCAAAGCGAAGATGATATCGATTTGATGAACAATTACCTGAATTTCCAGGCACTGTATGGGCTGTCGCTTAACCAGATAGTCTTAGCAAAATCTTTGTGCAGCGAAATGTCATGCGGAATGTATGAGGTATGTTCCACGTTGGAGAGAGAATATTTAGACATCGATCCACAGCGCTTCGGCAACTTCTATAAAGACTGCTTCTATGTATCCGTCAAATTGCGTTATTCGCGAGAAATGGCCGAATATGTGATCACGATGATTCGAAAGAATACTTTGCTGGACATCAGGCAGTTGGACGCAAACTACATAATTATGATTGCAATGCTGAAAAATCTCAAGGATGAAGAGAGTCGGAACAAGCTATTCCAAAATCTGACCTATGACAATTATCTCAAGCTCAAGGATATTTACGATCCGAATGCTATCGATGCCGACTTCAGCTTCCTGTGCTTTGTTTTAGGGAAAGACTACAGCTCAGAAGAACTTAATGACATCATGGAGCACCTGGAGGAGAGAGATTTTGAGAAGACGGTCTGGTATCTGGGCTACAGAATAAATCAGGAGCGTGAAAGTGCGGAGCAGCTTATTCGGGTTTTGAAGGATGCTGGCTATGACAAAATTAGGGAAATGGACAGGGAGTATCTGTGGTTTATCGTGGAGAAAGCGGAAAAAGAAGACTGGGCGCAGCTGGTAGAAAAGGCACCATACGAGGAATTTGTAAGACTCAAGGAAAGAATCAAGAGGTCGCACATGGAAGATTACTACATTAATGAGATTATCGGTATGGTTTTAGATGATGGAATTGAACTTGAGAAAGCATTTGAGATTGAATCTGATATGCTCTTAAATCAGGCAATCAAGGCGTGGCGTGATGAATATGTCTTAATGCATTCTGGCAGGTACAACACGGCAGATGAGTTTACGGAAGTGCTAGATACATATTTTCCTAAGAAGGTGCCGATGATGGCTTTCTGGCCTATGAATGTTACTGATATAGGTTTTGTGGAAAATTTAATCGAGGAAAATCCGGAAGTCTGGAATTTGATGAGTCCGAGGGAAATGTTTGAAATGGATCTTTATACATATTCTGATGCGCCGTTTGAAGAGTGCAGGGAGATTTTGAAGAGACAAATGGAAGCGGACGGAATCTATGGGGATACTTTTGATATAAATTATATGGACTTAAATGTGGGATATGTGAGCATGTTATGTGATGAACTGGAAGAAAAATGGGATCGCAAACTTATTCCGTATTCTATGTGTAAGGAAATTTATGAATTCGCAGAGTCTCATCCTGGTAAATACAAATATTTTCCTGAAGATGAGCTGGCGAGGGTTGCGCGTTCTCTCTTAACGAAGGAATGTGCAACGGTTGAAGAAGCCTTCCGAAAAAATTGTTTATAATTAGTGAGAGTTAGCAGGGTGGGTTCGATTGAATCCGCCCTGTTGGCGTTATGTGTATTGTATGCATGGATTTAAATTGTGTAGAAATAAGATTTGTAATGTGGTACAATGGAAAAAAGCAAATAAAAAAGACTCCCTTAGGAAGTCTAAATTATGCACACACTGTGCAGCAAGATTAACTTGCGGATTGAGTAAACTTTTATTTGAACTCGCAGTGTAAATACATAGGAATATCTACATTTCCTATTATAAGCAAAAAGAAAGGATTTGTCAAATGAAAAAGAGTCACGAAAAGCAATATTATGTTGGGTTGGATATAGGTACGGATTCTGTTAGATATGCGGTGACGGACGAGAAATATAATTTGCTGAAATTTCATGGATCCGATGCATGGGGAAGCACCATATTTGATGCGGCTTCATTAAAACAGGAGAGAAGATCTTTTCGCTCAGCAAGAAGAAGACTGGAGCGAAGAAAACAGAGAGTGAAACTTTTGCAGGAAATTTTCGCTAAGGAGATTGCAGAAGTTGATGATAGATTTTTTATCCGTATGGAAGGCAGCTATTTATGGCGTGAAGATACAATAGATAAGTACACGCTGTTTGAAGATGAAGATTATACAGATGTTCAGTATCATGCAGAATATCCAACAATCCACCATCTAATAGTGGAACTTATGAATAATGCGGATAAGCATGATATTCGCTTGGTCTATTTAGCTTGTGCCTGGTTAGTGGCACACAGAGGTCATTTCCTGAGTAATATAAGCGAAGAAAATATTGCAGATGTTAAGGATATCGGCAATGTGTATAAGGAATACGAAGATTTTCTGCTGGCAAATGGTTACGAACAGCGCTGGCAGGATGTGAACTTGGCGGAGTTAGGTGAGGTATTAAAGGAAAAGTCCGGAGTAACAGCTAAGAAAAGTAAATTAGTCGAAGTTCTACTGCACGGAAGAAAGGCTAACAAGGAAGTCAGCGAGGAATTCCCATTTAATGAAGAGGTAATAATTAAACTTTTAGCTGGAAGCACTTGCAAGGTTAAAGAACTCTATGCAAAAGATGAGTATGAAGAGTTAGGCTCTGTTTCGTTAGGTATGGACGATGAAAAGTTCCTTGAAGTGGCAGGAAATATCGGCGACGATTTCGAGCTGCTTAGATTGCTGCGAAATATATACGATTGGTCTTTGCTTGCAGAAACGCTTGGTGATGCTGCGTGTATCTCTGAAGCTAAAGTGCAGGTCTATGAGCAGCATTCGAAGGACTTAAAAATGCTGAAATACTTTGTTAAAAAGTATCTGACAAAAGAAAAGTATGATGAGATTTTTAGACTGGGTAAGGAAGGAAACTATGTTTCCTATACATACCATGTTGACGAGAACAATCTCGATGTAAAGAAAGTCGGCGTAGAAGAATTTTCAAAATACATTTTGAAAGCCATAAACGGTATCAAACCTGATGTAAAAGATGCAGAGGCCTACGAAGACATGAAGAAACGCTTAGAATTGCGTACCTTTATGCCTAAACAGAAGAATACGGATAACAGAACTATTCCGCACCAGCTTTACCTGTATGAGCTGAAGAAGATTCTCGATAATGCAGCAGGATACTTTGCTTTCCTCAATGAAGCTGATGAAAGTAATATAACTAATAAAGAGAAAATCGAAGCGATATTCAAGTTCAAGCTGCCATACTTTGTAGGTCCGCTGAATAGAAATTCTTCCTTCGCATGGTTAGAAAGAACAAATGAAAAGATTACTCCATGGAATTATGAAAAAGTCATCGATTTTGATGCAAGTGAACAGGCATTCATTAAACGCATGACAAATCAATGCACATATTTCCCAGGAGAAAATGTTTTGCCGAAGGATTCTTTATGTTATCACAAATTCATGGTTTTGAATGAAATCAATAACATAAAGATTGACGGAGTGAAGATTCCTGTCGAAGCAAAGCAGGGTATTTACTGCGAGCTTTTCCAGAACAGAAAGAAGGTAAAACGCGGAAAAATTATAGACTACTTAGTGTGCAACAATTACCTTCGCAAGGACTGCGTAGATACAGTCAGCGGTATCGATATCGAGATTAAGTCGGATTTATCCACATACAATGCGTTTAAGCGCTTAATGCAGAATGAAGTTTTGACTGAAGCTGATGTGGAAAAAATCATCGAAAGAGCGTCTTATGCGGAAGATAAGACGAGAGTAACTAAGTGGCTGAGAAAAAATTACACCCATCTGTCTGATGAAGATATTAAGTATATCGCCAATATAAAGGTCAATGGCTTCGGAAGATTATCAAGAAAGTTCCTGACTGAGTTCGAAGGTGTTTCGAAGAAAACAGGCGAAATCACCACCATTTTAGGTGCAATGTGGGATACAAATGATAACCTGATGGAAATCCTCTCTGATGAATATACATTTAGGGAAGAGTTAGAAAATCTGCGTCAGGATTACTATTCTGCAAATGCAAGAACATTGGAGAAGCGTTTAGATGATATGTATATATCAAATGCTGTAAGACGCCCAATTTACAGAACCCTGGACGTTATGCGTGATGTTACTAAGGCATTCGGAACTCCGAAGAAGATTTTCGTAGAAACTACGAGAGAAGTTGGAGATGCGAAAAAAGGCAAGAGAACTATGTCCAGAAGACAGCAGATTCTTTCGATTTACCAGAAGTGCGCTGAAGCGGATGTGGTGCATCTGAAGCATCAGCTGGAATCCATGGGTGAAAGAGTGGATTCAAAACTTCAGGGTGATAAGCTCTTCCTATACTTCATGCAGTTCGGTCGTTCAGCATACAGCGGAAAGCCAATAAGATTGGAAAGTCTGTTATCAGGCTCCAAAGAATATGATATCGATCATATCTATCCGCAGGCATATGTGAAAGATGATAGTATCATAAATAACAAGGTGCTGGTATATTCTGAAGAAAACGGAAGAAAAAAGGATCACTATCCTATAGAAGCATCTATTAGACATCACATGGCAGGAATTTGGAGAGAGTGGAGAGATATTAATGCTATCTCTGATGAAAAGTACAAGCGACTGATTCGTGCTACGGGATTCACGGAAGATGAAAAATATGGTTTCATCAACAGACAGCTGACTGAAACTTCGCAGTCAACAAAGGCGATTGCGGAATTATTAAAGGAAAAATATCCTGAAAGTGAAATTGTATATACAAAGGCGAAGCTGGCTTCTGATTTCAGACATGAATTCGACATTTATAAATGCAGAAGCTATAACGACCTACATCATGCAGTAGATGCTTACTTGAACATTGTCGTGGGGAATGTATATAACATGAAATTCTCCAAGCAGTGGTTCAGGGTTGATGCGCCGTACAGCATAAAAACTAAAACCTTATTCACGCATCCATTGAAGTGTGGCAATGAAGAGGTGTGGGACGGAAATGATATGCTGAAAAAGGTAATCACCACAGCAAACAAGAATACAGCTCACTTTACGAAGTATGCTTACTTCAAGACAGGTGGACTCTTCGATCAGATGCCAGTGAAGAAAAAGGAAGGCTTAGTTCCTCGTAAGAAAGGCATGGATACAGAGAAATATGGTGGATATAATAAATCCGGTACAATGTTCTTCATGCCTGTAAGATACAAGGCTGGTAAAAAATCTGAACTGTTTGTCATGTCGGTTGAGCTTATGTATGGTGAAAGATTCTTGAGTGATAAAGAATTTGCTGTGAGCCATGCATATGAAAGACTGGAGCATATTTTAGGAAAGAAGGTCGATGGTGTAGAATTCCCATTGGGAATGCGTCCGTGGAAGGTTAATACTATGCTGTCGTTAGATGGATTTAGGGTTTGTATTACAGGAAGTGCAAGCGCAGGGAAAAGCATGATTGTTCAGCCTACCATGCAGCTTGCTACTGATGGTTTCTGGAAATATTACATGAAGAAGATAGAACGATTCGTGGAAAAGACTGCAGGCAATGAAAATTATGTCTATGATGAGGACTACGATAAGGTGTGCAAAGAGAATAATATGAAATTGTATGATTTGTACATAGATAAGTTATGCAATTCCATCTACAGCAAGCGAGTAAATGCACCGATAGATACCTTGGTAAAGGGCAAAGATAAGTTCGCAGCTTTAGATGTTGCAGATCAGTGCAGAGTTTTGCTGAATATACAGCAAGTGTTCGCAAGGATGTCGACGGGATGCGATTTGAGTTTGATTGGAGGAAACAAAAGAGGTGCAGCAACGGTTAATTTTAGTACGACAATTTCGAACTGGAAGAAAAAATACTCAGATGTGCGCATTATAGACCAGTCTCCATCTGGAATGTGGGAAAAGCAGTCCGAAAATCTGCTTGATCTGTTATGAGCTGGCGGACTGTAGTGATTGACAGTCAATCGAAATTGGATTATAAGATGGGATATCTCGTCGTAAGAAATACGGAAACTAAGAGGGTATTGTTAGACGAGATAGCAGTTCTCATGATTGAAAATCCAGCTATATCGATGACCGGGTTTTTAATAGAGGCTTTGATAGAAAAGAAGATTAAAGTTATCTTTTGCGATTCAAAAAGAAATCCTACGGCTGAATTAGTCGCACACCATAGTTGCCATGACAGCTCTGCGAAAATTAGAACTCAGATTGCATGGAGTCAAATGACTAAATCTGTAGTGTGG
>CAZLJV010000061.1:0-9752 GCA_964559965.1 uncultured Oscillospiraceae bacterium
AGGTAAGGTAGTACAGATTAAGGAATACGGCGCATTCGTAGAACTGGAACCTGGTCTGGACGGTCTGGTACATATTTCTGAAGTTGCTAACAAGAGAGTTACTGACATTGCAGAAGAACTGGAAATCGGACAGGCAGTTGCTGCTAAGATTCTCGAAATCGATACAGAAAGAAAGAGAATCAGCCTGAGCATCAAGCAGGCTATGGATACAGAAGCTGAAGCTGAAGAAGCAGACGAAGAATAATCCATTTACCGATAATACATTTGCTAAAGTGTACATTTGACGGAGAGGTAGTTTATCTCTCCGTTTTTTGTTGTGATTTTGTTGTTTTTTGTTGTATCTGTATGCGTATATTTTTTAATTTTGTCCGCAAACTAAGTCTGATATATAGATTATGAAGACGAAAGGAAGGACAATCTAATGAAAAGAAAAGCAATTTCTGTGATTCTGATTCTTCTCCTTGCATGTTCCATGTTGATGTTGACAGGCTGCGGTGAAGATAAGAACAATGTGAACGATGGTGATATTAATCAACCAGAACACTCAGATGGCAAGCTGGACAAAGATGCAGATGATATTATGGATGATATAGAAGACGGTGTAGATGACATTGGAGATGGAATCCGTGATGGAGCCGAAGATATGAAGAATGGCGTCGAAGACGCAATGGATGGAAATGATAAGGATACTGGAAGAAGAACAAATTAGGTAAGATAGGTAGTACTTTATAGTACTTTAAGTTTATTTTCCGCCTGTATCGTTCAAAAAACACAAAAAAGGATGTAATTTTCGTAGAAACAGCTCGAAATTTACATCCTTTTTCTTAAATAATTGCGATTTTAGGTGGAAAGATGAAATAAAAGATAAAAACTAATCCACATTGCAAATTTCATACATGATATGACCGATTTCAGCCGTCAAAATCTTCTTCCTCGCCAAATCTCTCACGGAAAGAATGCCCACCAAGCGATTGCCGTCGACAACAGGAAGCCTGCGGACAGCATGTTTTGAGAAGAGAAGGGCGGCATCGTGAATGTCCAATCGGGAGGAAACGGTGTGCGGAGCAGGTGTCATGGATTCAGAGACCGCTTTTCCCAGACCATTTCGCATCAAAACATCTCTATCCGTGACTACGCCTAAAAGATGGCTCTGGCTGTCGCAGACTGGCACTATGCCTACATTCTCACTTCGCATTATCTCCACCGCAAAATCCGCGCTGTCTTCAGGCTTCACCGTGCGCAGGTTTGTGCTCATCAAATCTTTTACGACCATATAAATAACCCCCACTTGTAAATTAAAATATCATGCGTCACGCAAATATTATTTACAAATGGAGGCACTTTTATGCTTTCGAGTATTCTTTTGTATTTATATTGCAATAGCCTTGTCAGGCTGCCAGAAACTGCGTGTAAACAGCAGAATGATAGCGTACATTTCAAGTCGGCCTGTAATCATCAGAATAGCCAGAACAAACTGGGAGAAACCGTTGAACATACCGAAGTAGCCGGAAGCACCCACCTGACCCAGTGCCAGACCTGTATTTGAGAAAGCACCGATTACAGATGTGATTGTGGTCTCCATGTCCAGATTATTCAGAGAAACTAAAACGCTTCCGATGAGTATAACTCCGAAAAACAGCAGAATGTGCATGGTGGTTGATGATACCATCTGCGCAGATATTGTTCGTCCTTCCAATCTAATCGGACGCACTGCATGAGGGTGGATTCGTCTGAAAATACCTCTCTTAATCAGCTTAAACAGTATCAGCACTCGTATAATCTTCAGCGAACCAGATGTAGATGCTGAACAGCCTCCTACGAGAAGCAGAAGAATCAGCACGCCTTGTGCGAAGGTAGGCCATTTCATATAGTCGCAGACATAATAACCTGAGGTGGATATCATGGCTACAACTTGGCACAGCGCATCTTTGAAAGCCTGCCAAAGGTTTGAATATGTTCCGGTGAGGCGGAGAACTAACGCTATAAGCACGGAGGCACCGCCTATAATCGCAATAAAACCACGAGATTCAGCATTTTTCAAAGCATCTTTTACTCGTCCCCTCAGAACCATATAATATGCAATATAGCTGGTTGTAGAAAAGATGGTGAATATCATTATGATGAATCGCGAGTAGGTATTTTCGAACATCCATGCGTTAGAGTCAGTAATGATAAGTCCTGCCGTACTTATGCTGCTGAGAGTCGATATGAGAGCTGTAAAAGCGTCCATAGGACCTATTGTGAGCAATACAAATTCAGTGACTGTAAAGACCAGATATATTAAGTACAGGTATTTAGCAGCCTCAGTGATTTTCATGCCTAATCTTTCAAAAGCAGGTCCGGGGGATTCTGCTGACATGATAGACTGGTTGGACAGTCCCATGAGAGGGAAGATGGACAGCACTAAGATGAGGATACCCATACCGCCTAACCAGTGGCAGATAGCACGCCAAAGCTGGAGGCTGTGGGGAATCAGATTTACATCGATTACAGTGCAGCCTGTAGTTGTGAAACCTGCTACAGCTTCGAAGAAACAGCCAATTAAAGGAAAATCGTTTCCGCTGAAATAGAAGGGAAACATTCCTATTATGGAGCAGTAAACCCAGCTTAAACAAGCTATGAGGAAGCCTTCATGCAGATGAAGATGTATCTTATTAAATTTTAACTGTGTCAGTATAACCCAGCCGAGTGCAATGCAGACTATGCTGACTGGAAAGAATGCAGAGCCTGCAGCCCACTCTTCGAAAATGAGAGCAGCTAATATGCAAGGCAGCATAGCGATTCCTTCGATGAGGGTCAGAATTCCAGTGACCTTCACCATGACGAGATAGTTTAAACGCATAGATTAAACAGCCTTTCTAACATTTATTAGGATTCCAGTAATGTGTTGAGAACAGCACCAGCATTGTGAAAATCTCAAGCCTGCCGGTAAGCATCAGGAAGGAGCAAACCAGCTTGGAAAAAGCCGACATTGCAGAGAAATTCATAGCAGGACCGAAAGCTCCGAAACCGGGACCAACATTTCCTAAACTTGTAGCTGCCGCAGAGAGAGATGACATAAAATCAAATCCATCTAACGAAATCAGCAAGAATCCAACCAATAATGTCATGAGATAAGTGAATATGAAATTCGTAATATTGATTACAACATCATTATTAACTTCTCTGCCATTAAGAGTGACGTTAGCAATTCTGCGAGGATGCAGCTTGAGCGAAATTCCTCGCTTAACTAACTTCGCAGCTACTAAAATTCTGACACCCTTTATACCGCCTCCGGTGGAAGACGCACATCCGCCTACAAAGAAGAGAGCGAAGATGAGCATTTTGCTGAAAGTAGGCCACAAATCGTAGTCGGAAGTCATGAAGCCTGTAGTAGTTATAATCGTCACGATTTGGAATACGGTGTCGCGGAAAACCTTTGATAAGGCACTAAATCCTGCGAAACCTCCGGTGAAGCTGCGATTCAGGAATATCAACATGCTGAACAGCACAATAACACCTGAGTAAAAGCGGAATTCTTCGTCCTTAGCCAGGATTCGGAATCCGTTTTTGCCTGTCAGATAAAACAAGTTGAAGTTGATTCCTGACAGGAACATAAATACGATTATAATCCATTCAGCAGTTGGGTTGGCGAAGTGACTTATACTGTCATTGTAATTGGAAAAACCGCCAGTCCCCACAGAACCGAAGGTGTGAATCAGCGCATCATACCAGCTCAGCCCGCTGATAACAAGCAGTATTGTTTCAATCACAGTCATTGCTAAGTAGATGAGATAAAGGTCTCTTGCTGAATCGGCAAAATGAGCTGTTATCTTATCCTTCGTCGGGCCGGGGGTTTCTGCATTAGCCACCATCTGACCGCTTATTCCAAGGGATGGGAGCAGCGCCATGATGAATACAAGAATACCCATTCCTCCAAGCCAGTGGGTGAAGGAACGCCAGAACAATATGGACTTAGGGAGTGCTTCTATATCAGTTAAAATAGATGATCCTGTAGTCGTGAAGCCTGAACAAGATTCAAAAAAAGCATCTGCCGCATTAGGTATCGCTCCCGATGCAAAAAACGGAACAGCACCGATGAGCGAAGCGACAATCCAGGTGACAGAAACAACGAGAAACCCGTCTCTCGCACGAATGCGTGCGGGCGAGGGTTTCCAAAATTTCACTATGCAAGCACCTAAAAAAGTGCAAACGATTATGGTAAGTATAAATGCTGATGCAGACAGAGTTTCACCGCAGTAAAATGCTATCAGGCATGGAACCACCATAGCCATGGCAAGTACCAACAGCACATAACCTTCTATTAAAATGGTATCGCGCAGGCGATTGCTCATAGTAAGTCCTTTCTACAAAAAATGCCTTTTCTTGCGGAAGAGTTTCTCCAATTCCGCAATATCTGAAAGCAGACAGAAGATTATAACCTTGTCATCTTCCTTAATCTTAGTAGAACCATTAGGAATTATAACTTCCTGTCCACGGTGAATACCAGCGATAAGAACGCCGTCAGGCAGCTGAAGCTCCTGCAGTGTAATATTAGCCAGTTTCATATCGTTTGTTGCGATAATTTCCATAATCTCAGCCTGTCCCTGAATGAGAAGGGAAGAGATAACCTTTTTCTTGCCCTGAATGTAGCGAAGAATGGTACTTGTTACGATGCTCAGCGGATTCAGAGCCATATCGATTCCGATCTTTTCAATCAAATCACGATATCCTTCACGGCTGAATTTAGAGATGACATCCTCTACACCGCGCTGCTTAGCCATAAGAGCCAGCATCATATTTTCTTCATCGAAACCGGTAGCCGTTACGAAAGCGTCCATTTCATCGATATTTTCCTCTTCAAGCAGAGTGGTATCAGTAGCATCACCGTGAAGCACCATAACATTATCCAGATGATTGGACAGGTAGTAGCAGCGCTCCTTGTTAGCCTCGATAACCTTAACTGCGATACCGAACTCAGAGAGCTTGCCCGCCAGATAAAATCCCGTCTTTCCGCCGCCTATAATCATAACCTTCTGCAGGTTAGTATATTTTCCTTTTTCATGCACCTTCTTGTGCAATTCCAAAATCTCAGTTTTCTCACCGATCAGATACAGATAGTCCGTAGGCTCGATGATTGTCTGGCCGTGTGGAATTATAATCTTTCCGTTTCTGGAAATGGCTACAACCAGCATATTAGGCAGGAGCGCACGCACATCAATCATGGAGAGCCCGATGAGCTGCTTGTATCTGTTTACCTTAAACTGAATAAGAGATACCTTGCCCGTAGAGAAGATACCATTGGATAAGGTATACTTTTCAACCAGATACTTGTAGATTTCATTGGTGATAGCCATATCCGGATTCACGATGTGGTCGATATTCATGGCTTCCTTTATGAAATCGAACTGATTCATATGCTCAGGGTCACGGACTCTTGCGATTACCTTACTGCAGCCCAATTTCTTCGCAAAACTTGCGATGACCATGTTTTCTTCGTCGCTGCCAGTTGATGACAGCAGAAAATCGAAGTGTCCCACACCGGCTTCTTTAAGCAGGCTGATCTGTTTACCATTTCCGTGGATGGTCAGGATGTCCAGTTGCTGAGATACTTTTTGGAGAGTATCTTCATTAGTATCTATAATAGTTATTGCGTGGTCGCCGCCAGAAAGTGCATTCGCAACTTTTATACCCAGCTTGCCAGCGCCTACAATTGCAATTTTCATAATATTTACCTCATATGCATGACAGTATTCTGACACTCTATTCTATCACAATTATTTTAATTTGCAAGTATTACGGAGATATTGTAGAATATAAATGTGGAGGAAGTGAAAATGAAGATAAAACGATTTGTGGGAGGATCGCTGGAGAGCAATTGCTATATCATAAGAACGACTAATGGGGGCAGTTGTTTCATCATAGATCCGGGTTATGAGCCTCAGAGAATAATAGATTTTGTTAATAAAGAGGGTCTGAAGGCTAAAGGTGTTCTGCTGACTCATCATCATCACGACCATGTGGGAGCGGCAAGACGTGTTTCCGAGGAATTAGGCTGCCCTGTCATGATGCACGAAACTGATGCTTTTTACTATAAAGGCAGGGTGGACAGGTTGCTGAAGGACGGCGATGAGATAGAACTGGATGGTGAGATTTTGCGGGTAATAAATACGCCGGGGCATACGGCAGGTTCGGTTTGCTTTATGTCTGAAAAGAGCAAGGTTGTATTCAGCGGTGATACCATTTTCGATACGGATTTAGGCAGGACGGATTTGGAGGACGGTTCTCCTGCGGATATGATAAGAAGCTGCAGAGATATTATTGACACTTGGTCCAACGAATATACGGTTTATCCGGGGCATGACGGACAGGCTACGATGAAGCAGATTAGAATATATAATAAAGAATTTTTGTCTTGTCTGGAGGTGTAGTAATGGGAAGAAAGTTGCCTGAAAGAATCGACATGATTGCACTCGACCTTGATGGAACAACCCTTTGCGGCGGCATAATTTCGCCGAGGACAAAGCAGGCGCTTGAGACGGCCCTTGAGAGGGGAGTTCAGGTGGTAATCGCAACGGGCAGAACTTTTGCGTCGCTTCCTGAAGATGTTTTTCATATTGAGGGTCTTAGATATGTGCTAACTTCAAACGGGGCTATATTGACAGATTTAAGGGATAATAAGGTGGTTTACGAAAACTGCATAGGGGAAGATGCGGCGAGGGAAGTGCTGGAAATTTTGAAGGAGCATAGGGAGTTTCCTATCGAGGTCTTTACTGACGGAAAGGCATATATCGGCAGGGAAATATATGAGGAGCTGGAGAATTTCGGTGATGCTTGTTCATATATCAGCAGGGAATATACGCTCAGAACTCGAAAGCCGGTAGACGATATTTATAATCATATGGAGCACCATATTGGGAATCTGGAAAATGTAAATGTCCAGTTTAGAAATGATGATGAGCGAAAGTTTATGCGAACTCATTTGGCTAAGGTGGAGGGTATAACGCTGACTGCTTCCACTAAACATAATATTGAGATTGGCGGTGAAACTACCAGCAAGGCAAGCGGACTTGCGGCTCTCTGTGAGATGATAGGGCTGGATCTTAAATATGCTATGGCTTGCGGTGACAGCCACAATGATGCGGCTATGCTTGCGGAGTGTGGCCTTGGGATTGCCATGGAAAATGGTGAAGAGGAAGTTAAGGCTATGGCGGATTACATATCTATGTCTAATGAAGAGGAAGGTGTGGCTCACGCTGTGGAAAAATTTGTGTTAGGTGTATAAAACGCCTTGACAATATTTGTAATATACTGTAATTTAATAGTGTAATAGTAAAATTAAAGTGGATTGTCCCTCCGATGGCGCAGCGCATGCGTAGAATAGGGGGACTTAAATGAATAATTTACAAATCGGACGAATCGGCGAGGACTTGGCGACAGCTATGCTTCAGGAGAAAGGGTATGAAATACTCTGTCGAAACTACAGATCGAGACGGGGCGAAATCGATGTGGTGGCATTGAATACTAAGCATAAAACCTTGTGTTTCGTGGAGGTAAAGACCAGAACCAGCCTGCAGTACGGAACGCCAGCAGAGTCTGTAACACAGCTGAAACAGAAAAAAATCCGTCTGGCGGCTGCAGATTATCTCAATCAATGCGGCGGTGGTTTTCGAGGCATCGAATTTCAAGTGGTCGAAGTTCAGGTAAGACATCTGGACAGACTAGATTTTTAGGAGGTGCCGCTATGTTATCGAGAATTGAGACGGCATCTTTTCGGGGAATCGAAGGAAATCCTGTTACAGTTGAGGTGGATATTACTCGTGGGCTTCCTGGATTTTATGTGGCAGGCTTAGGGGATACTGCCATAAAAGAAGCGGGTCATAGAGTGCGAAGCGCTGTAAGAAACAGCGGGTTCGAATATCCAGTCAGCAAAATAGTCATCAACTTAGTGCCGGCATATCTTCATAAAAAGGGGAGTCATTTCGATCTGGCTATCGCCATGGGAATACTTAGTTCTTCAGGAGAGATAAAGGGACGGACGGCACGAAAAATGCTGAAGGAAAGCGGTTTCTTCGGAGAGCTGTGCTTAGATGGGAGCGTATCGCCGGTAAAGGGGATTCTGCCGATGGTGCAGGCATTAGCGAAAAATCCCGAGATTAAGCGTGTTTTTTTACCGAAAGATAATTATGCTGAAAGTTTGCTTGCAGCACAGGCGTGGCAGGTCCATGTGATTCCTGTACAGCACCTGCGTGAGGCGGCAGATTTTGTGTGCGGTTTTGAGGAATTGCCGAAGCAGAATGTACTGGATTCGCAAGATGAATCCGATGAAACCATTGAAAATGAAAGTATTTTCGCAGACAATCTGGATTTTTCTCAAGTCAAGGGCCATTGGGAGGCGAAAGAGGCTCTGGCTGTGGCTGTGTGCGGAAATCACAGCGTTCTTCTCATGGGACCACCGGGAAGCGGCAAGACCATGCTGGCGAAGCGAATTCCGACCATACTGCCCGAAATGACAGCTAAGGAGCGTCTGGAAACCACTATGATATATTCTTCGGCAGGCCTTCTCAGCGACAAAGAACCTGTGGTAAAACGAAGACCTTTCAGAGAGGCAGATTACCGGACTACCCAGGCTTCTCTTCTGGGCGGTGGCTCAGTTCCTCATCCGGGCGAGGTATCTCTTGCACACAATGGCGTGCTTTTTATAGATGAATTTTTAGAAATGGACAGAAATAGAATCGATGCGCTTCGAAAACCTATGGAGGAAGAAGTTGTGCGCATGATTCGCGGAGGCCAGTTCTATTCATATCCGGCTAAATTTCTGTTAGTTGCCGCATCTAATCCTTGCAGATGCGGATATTATGGTGACGAAAATCATCAGTGCGTATGCACCAGCAGCCAGCTTGATCAATATAGAAGCAGAATGTCGGGACCTGTGGCAGACCGCATAGACATTTTTGTGAATGTGTATCCCGTAGACTTCAGAACCCTGACGCAGGACGAAAGTGGGGGAAGTGAGATTTTGCGGGGAAAAGTCATGGCTGGAAGAAGAATGCAGAAAGAGCGTTTTCTAGGCTGCAATATTCAGCTTAACAGTCAGATGGAGGAAGAACATATTCGTCAGTTTTGCCGCATCTCTGGAAATGCGCAGCAGTTTGCAGGGCAGCTGGTTGACAAATATCATTTAAGCACAAGGCGCTATGTAAAATTGCTTCGAATTGCACGCACCATTGCGGACATGGACGAAAAGGCTGATTTGGAAATGAGTCATATTGCCAGCGCATTTAGCTACCTCATGCAGGGAAAGAACGGACGAGGTGAATGAGATGACAGATGGCATTAAGACGATAAAAAAAGGCGATGAGTGTTATCCTGAGCAGCTTCTTCAGATTCCAAGACCGCCAGAAATCCTCTATTGTAAGGGAAATACGGAACTTCTCAAAAAGCCTATGGCGGCCATAATCGGCTCGCGAAAATGCAGCGAATACGGAAAGCAGGTTGCTATGAAGCTGGGACGAAATTTAGCGGAGGCAGGCGCAGTGGTGCTAAGCGGAATGGCTAAAGGAATCGACAGCTTCGGGCATCTTGGGGCTTTGCGCAAGGGCGAAAAAGGCAAAATCAGCGGAACAGGCAAACCCGGTGAGACGGTTGCGGTTCTTGGCTGCGGCGTGGATATTTGTTATCCGGCGGAAAATCGCAAACTTTATGATGAAATTTGCGCAGATGGGTTGATTATTTCGGAATATCCTCCCGGAACTAAGCCTATGCCATACATG
>CAZLJV010000062.1:0-9330 GCA_964559965.1 uncultured Oscillospiraceae bacterium
TCCCTTAGACCGCACCATTATGAAGCAGATGTGAGAACATCTGCTTTTTTCATTTCTATATTTATTTTCGATTCGATTCCATTTCATTCTATATTACTTTTTTCCTAAATACGATCTTAAATACATCTTTTCGCCTTCCTTGTGGAAGCTAAAACCTATATTATTACCTGAACTTGTAGTAAATCCGCAATCTTCCTGCTCAATCAGCTTACCATGCATATTGTCGAGAAAAAATTGAAGATTAAAATTGTCATGAGAGCAAGTAGGATACTCACGCAGCAGGGTTTCCATGGATTTTTTTCCATGCTCGAAGTAAAAATATGTACCAAGCATCAGAGCTTTTTCCTTAAAGAATGGCTTAAGCTCATCATACAGGAAAGTATCGTGATAAAAATTATGCTCGTTTAATGCGAAATAATCGATATTAAGGTCGATACAAGCGTCCTTTAGAGGCAGTTTGGTGCTGCTGTCGGCTATAAACAAAATATCCAGATTATAGCCTTGTTTTTCCATAAGAGCTTTATACATGCTCAGCATTTCCGGATATTTATCTACTACTATATACTTGCCGGAAGGATTGAGGTATTGCTGGTGATTGTGCATAAAGAACCAGGCGTTAATATACGTCTCTAAAACCACCTTGCCTGACAAGTCCATGTTTTGGAGCTTTTCCACCATCCAGTTGTAGGAACGCTGAAAAAGGCTTATCAGTGAAGGCGGCAGATCCTTGTACAGCTTTCTGTCTATATCGGGAGTGTCGTAGCGGTCGGTATTCCTGTTAGGAGTGAGGAGAATTCCGTCTTTGATGGTCGCTTCATAGCCACAGGTGCATTTGAGCTTGCCGTTGAAAATATATTTGGTGTCCATGTACACATCTTCCATGGCAAAATCTCCTCTGCAATCAGGACAACATAGCAGATCGAGCATGCTGATTGGCAGACCGATATGGGGTGCCTCACTTGGAAGCAGTGAATTTAAGTGAGATATCTTGTCTTCTAAATTTTCAATATTTCGTTCAAGTTGCTTTCTTTCTGCTTTTAATTCCTGAAGTTTGTGATCATATATTTTTCTCAAGTCTTCGATATCCTGCTGAACTGCCAAGCCGGAGATTCTGTAAAGGGATAAGATTTGGTGAATCTCTTTCAAAGAAAGGTTCATTCCTTTTAATTCTAGAATTAGTTCTAAATCTTTAAGTGTTTGTGCATCAAAATCGTACTGACCCCGTGGACGCTGGGGAACGAGAAGTCCGTAGTTTATATAGTAGTAGAGATTATCTACTGAGATATTATATTTCTTTGAAACCTGACCTATTCTCAAAATGGCACACTCCTTTGAAATCAACGCATTTACTTTATATTTATTATATTCATAGTAGCATAAACCTTGAGTGGACTCAAGGTTTTTTGAGATTTTGCCTGCATTTCATCCTTGACATTGAGTTTACTCATGGGTGTATTATCACATTAACGCAATAAAGCGAAAGAGGTAAGAATATGTTAAAAATATTAAAAAAGTCAAAACAGAGAACAGAAGCTGACCGCACACATCTGCGGGATGCAGTGAGCGACATAATTTCAAATGTAATAAATAATGGGGACGAAGCACTTAGAGAATATAACCGCAAGTTTGACGGTGCAGACCGTGAGAATTTAAGAATTACTAAAGAAGAAATAGAAGCTGCATATGCGGCTGTTCCTGAAGAAGATATAGAAGATATAAAGAAAGCGGCTGCCAACATTCGAAGATTCGCTGAGGCGCAGCGAGAAACGGTTTGCGAGCTGAAAGATTTTTCACCGTCGGAAGGAATCACATTAGGCCATAGAGCAATCCCAGTTGACTCATGTTGCTGCTATGTACCGGGCGGCGGTTATCCGCTGTATTCTACAGCTTTGATGCTTGGAATCCCAGCAAAGGTTGCAGGCGTAAAGCGTGTCACAGCTTGCTCTCCGGTTATAAAGGGTACAAACAACATACATCCCAAAACACTTGTGGCCATGGATATTGCCGGAATCGACGAGATTTACGCAGTGGGCGGTGCTCAGGCTATTGCAGCTTTTTCCTATGGTACAGCTCAGATAAAACCGGTGAACATGATAGTGGGGCCAGGAAACAGCTATGTAACAGAAGCTAAGCGCCAGTGCTACGGTAAGGTAGGCATAGATTTTGTGGCAGGACCAAGCGAAGTACTAGTTATAACAGATAATGGTGCTGATCCTGAAGTAATTGCAGCTGACCTGCTGGCACAGTCAGAGCATGATCGTGAAGCGAAAGGCATAGTTGTGACTACGGACGAAACCTTCGGACGAGCAATAGAAAAAGCGGTATTGCAACAGCTCGACAGCTTGCCGACTAAGGCGATCGCAGAGTGCTCTTGGAAAGATTTTGGTGAGATTTTAATCGTAGATTCGCTGGAAGAAGCCGTTGAGTACGCGAACGATTATGCACCGGAACATTTGGAAGTAAACGTTTCTCCTGACAAGGAGGAGCAGGTCGTCGCTGGGTTAAGAAATTACGGCTCGTTATTTATCGGAGGAAATACCGCAGAAGTTTTCGGCGATTATGCTTCCGGAACTAACCATACTTTGCCGACATTAGGTGCGGCAAGATATACAGGCGGCGTGTGGGTAGGTACATTCATAAAGATCTGCACTTACCAGAAGATGACAAAAAATGCGATGCTTGGCATTGCGCCTCTGGTTTCCAACCTTGCGAGGGGTGAGGGGCTTGTGGGTCATGCCAGAGCTGCGGAAATAAGAATCGAGAAACAGTAGAAGAAAAGGACTATAAAAGGAGATTCAAAATGGAAAAGGAAGGGTTAAAGCGTACCTTTGGTATGCGTGAAGCAGTTACTATTACCGTAGGAACAGTAGTAGGTGTAGGTTTATTCACCACAGGTGCTAATGTGGTTGGAATGATGGGTTCGACAGTAATTATTGCTACTTTCGTGGCTATGCTCGTAAGTATATATCCAGCGCTGCTCTATGCAGAAATGGGTGCAGCCTTACCATATGCTGGTGGTACATATAAATATGCGTCCATAGGCATGGGTAAACCTTTCGGTATGCTGGCAGGCTGGAACTTCATCATATCGCTGGTTTCGGTAACCAGTGGTGAAGCACTGGCATTCAGCTTCTATTTCAAAACTTTTATGGGCGCTATAGGCCTTGAAATAGGTGGCGGTGCAGCAAGTGATGTCATCATAGCTTGTGTCGTAGTGGTATTATTTATGATATTAAGCGTAGGCGGTGTAGAGATAACCGGAAGACTCCAAAACGGATTTATGTTTTTCTTCTGGGGTGTAGCTATAATCTGGTTCTTGATGATGATACCGAATGTCGGACTGTCGAACTTCGTTGAAATTCCGTCTTATGTGGATTTCTCGGCAGGCGGTTTTATCGGAATGGTAGCTTTGATTTGGTGGTGCTTCGCAGGATTTGAAACTTGCTGTGCAATGGGTGAAGAAATCAAGTATCCTCACATCAACATTCCGAGAGCTTTATTCTTAGCACCGTTTATCGTATTTGCTGTAAATGCAATTTTCCAGTGGTTCTTAGTAGGCATAGTGCCAACAGAACAGCTGAGTCAAATTTCTGAGGCAAGTGCGCCTTATGCAGAGGCTATGTCCATAGCTGGTATTATTGGATTCCCTCTCATTATGTTAGCTGCAGGTATCGCTTTTGGTGGAGATTTTTCGACTCTGAATTCAAGCATTTCCGTACCGCCAAGATATTTATTTACAATGGCGAGAGATGGTGCAATGCCTAAAATCTTCGCAAAAATTCACCCTAAGTACAAGACTCCATATGTGGCTATATTAACATTAGGTGTTCTTACAGTGCTTTTAATTGCTACTAATTCAATGATTTATATAGCTTCCTTGAGCCTGTTTGCTGACTTGTTCTATTACATAATAGGGATTGTGGCTTGTATGTTCTTGAGAAAGCGTAAACCTGACTTGGCAAGACCTTACAAGGCTCCAGCGGTTATGATTGGTGCGCCTATAAGTGCGATTATCTATATAGTGATGCTGACACAGTTGGAAACTGAGGCATTACAGACGGGTATCATTTGGTGTATTGCTGGTTTAGTCATTTTCTTCGCTTGTCAGGCTAAATATGGAAAATCAAGTGATGATGATATAGATGTTCAGATTATCGAGCATATCGATCCGCCTGCTGAAGAAAAGGCGAAGATGGATAAGGAATTTAAGATATGGTCAATAGTAGTTGCAATCGCAGTGTGCATCGCTATTGCACTCTATATAATTCCGTTCCTCGTTTAGCTGGTGCAGCGAGAGCCTCGAGGGCGAATGCTCGCAAGGGTCGCAAGGGTCGCAAGGGCTAAGGCTCGAATCGAAATGTTCACTCTGGAATGGGCTGGTAGTTTCGACTTGAATCGGTTTACAGAATTCCGCATATGAAGCCGGGGCAGTCGATCGAGTTAATCGAAAAGAATGTGCGGATGACGCAGATTTTGACGCGTGATACATGTATATATGTGCGAAAGCAAGGGCCATTTTTCGTGGATTAGCAGGCGTAAAACGGAAGCTGGAGGCGGAGATTTTACGAAGAAAGTGCGAAAGTGCGAAAAAATGCGAAAAAATGGTTTACAGTAAAAAGTTTCGCTTACAAAACTTCGTTAAAATATGGTATAATGATACTGTATAAGAAAGGAGCGGAGGCATGTATCAAGTAGGAGATTGGATTTTTTATGGTAATATTGGCGCGTGTCAGGTGACGGATGTTTCGGAGCGAAAGGTTCCTGGGGTGGAAAAAGAGGTGATGTATTATACTCTTTTGCCGCTGAATGATAGCTGCAGCATTTCGACGCCGGCTCTGAATGGAAAAGTATTTATGAGACCGTTGATTTCTAGGGACGAGGCTCAGAGTTTAATTGATTCGATTCCGAAAATTGATGCGGCAGCTTATCATAATCCTGTTTTAAGGCAGCTTTCGGAACATTATGAGACGGTGCTGAGCAGTCATGACTGTTTGGAATTGGTGGAAATGACTATGTCGATTCACGCTAAGAAGGAACAGGCTGTGAAGCAGAAGAAAAAGCTGGGTGCTGTGGACGAGAAGTTTATGAAGCGTGCTGAAGATTTGCTGTTTGGCGAGTTGGCTGTGGCTTTGGGAATTTCGAAGGACGAAGTTCCAGAATATATCAAATCGCGTCTGAAAGCGTAACATGGCGCAATTTGCAATCTTAGGGCACTTCAAGTAGCTGGTGCAGGCTGTTGAGACAGTTTGACGGCTGCTTGGGGTGCTTTTTGTTTTGAAGAATGTCCTATGAAAACCTCGGGATAGACCTGAAGCACCTCGGGATAGCCCTGAAACACCTCGGGATAGACCTGAAACACCTCGGGATAGCTCCGAAACACCTCAGGATAGCCCTGAAAAACCTCAGGATCTCGGGATAGACCTGAAGCACCTCGGGATAGCCCCGAAACACCTACTAACTCGATAGGTATTCCACGTAAAATGCGATTTTTTGAAATTTAAGTGGAGTTTTAGGCGCTGAAAAGCTGGAGTGAAGGATTACCGCTGTAATTAAATTACTTTAATATCTGAAACTGGTGTCGAATATTGTCGAAAAAAGTCGAACGCCTCGTAAAAATGGCATAAAATGTCTGATGTTGCAAATTTGCATCCACGTAAAATCAAAAAAATGCCGATTTAAGTGGAGTTACATTCTAATGAAATGTCGTATTTCAGTAAAAGCTCCGTTAATTGCCGAATATATAATACTAAAAAGCACATCCAGTAGTCATATTAAATGACTACAAGATGTGCTTTTGATTTTAGTTGCTTATATCTGCTATCTATCTGTTATCTACCGCGTCTGCCGGCACCTCCGCCACGAGAGCTGCCACCGCCGCCGCCGCGACCCATGCCGCCACCACCGCCACGTGAGCCACCTCCGAAGGAGCTACGGCTTGGTGAGCTGCGATGAGATGAGCTGCTGGAAGTACGTCTGCCGGCACCTCCGCCACGAGAGCTGCCACCGCCACCGCCAAACAAACCGCCAGAAGATGGGCGACTTGGCTTTGGATGAGGTGCGCTTGGACGCGGACCGCCAGGACCACCTGGACCGCCAGGACCGCCAGGACCGCCTGGACCGCCGTGATGCGGACCGCCAGGACCACCTGGGCCTGGGCCTGGATAAGGTGGGCGAGGTGGACGATGTCTATGCGGACGGAAAATTGGTCGTGGTGCAGGTCGCATATAAGTACCACGAGCCGCTGAATTTCCCCAAAGAATAGACTTTATAACCGTATAGATGAACAGCAGCGCAAACATTATAATAAGAATAGCAATAATTCTTATCGCCCAGCTCATAATAATAGCTGAGGTGGTTGCCTGACTGAAAAATTCATCTTCGTCAAAAGATCCGCCAGAAGCATAGGAGCCGCCGCCGTTATTTGCAGCATCAACATCGTAAATTTTGCAAACCTCGTTAAAGAGAGAGTCGAAAACATTTTTTACGCCAGCATCATAAGCTCCTTCAGCGAAATCAGGTTCTAAGTCATAATACAAGATATCGTCAATGGTGGAAGCGGGTAAGTCGCTTTCGAGACCACGACCCGGCATGCACCAATAGTTCTCTTCACCGATGGTGAGAAGAAGGAGAATACCGTTATCCTCAGTAGAACTTCCGATATCCAAATCATCGAAGAGGCGATAAGCATAATCCTCGATATCCATACCGTCGAGGAAGTCGACTACGACAACCACAATCTGGGCGCCGGAGCAATAATCCTCTAAGTAAGCGTTTTGCGAGATAATATATTCTTCCGTGCTTGACGAGATGACATCAGCCTGGTCAGTGATATAGTAGTCATCAGAAATGTCCACCATAGCAAAGGCACTGCCAACGCAGAGCATCGAGAGCATTGCAGCTAATAAAAATGCAATGAGGAAGGAAGAAAATTTCTTTGTAAATTGCTTCATATTTTAGTCCTCCGCTAGTAGAATACTGAAGCCTGCGATGGAGCTGGTGTTACAGCTGCCAGCAGGGAAGCAGGGAAACTGGAAACAGCATCGTTATAAGCCTGTGCATACTGATTGTATGAGTCGTGGCTGATAGTTTCGCCACAAGATCTGAAAGTTGCATAGAGCTTTTCTCTGTACTGCGCCTGCGTGTCGGAAAGCGCCTGATCCGCCAAAACCTGATACAGCGAGGTAAATGCTGACTGCAGATTTTGGTTAGAAACAGAGGCCGATGCGATATCCTGCGATGCCAGTGCGTTTTGGAGCTGAGTTGCAGCCTGGGAAACCGCCTCGCACTCCTGCTGAAGCGCAGGAAAGTTGGAAGCGATAGTTACCAGATTGACGGCCGCACTTGCACGCTGGCTTAAATCGTTGGCTACGCAGATTCCGTCACCGCGGTCACCTGTGAAGAAGACCGATGTCGAGTCGCTGTAAAGGCCATTCAAGCCTTTGAAACCGCCCAGATATGTGCCGCCGATGATCAGGACAACCATCAAAATCACACAGAGCGCTTTGTTTTCAAGTAATTTCATGAAGCAGGCCTCCTTTTATTGGCGGACTTCGATCAGTTTCGCCTTCAGATCCTGTTCAATTTTCAGCAGTTCAGCCTCAGCTTCTTTTCTCTTCTGACGGCCTTCAGTCTGGATGTTTACAACCTCATCGATAGTTTCAATCAGTTTCTGGTTAGTTTCCTGCAGAGTTTCGATGTCTACGATACCCCTTTCAGATTCCTGAGCCACATTGATAGTAGTCTGCTTGAGAGCCTCAGCATTTTTGCGGAGAAGCTCGTTTGTAGTATCGGAAACAGCCTGCTGAGCTTCAACCGCAGCCTTGCTGTTAGCCATGCCTAAAGCCAGAACCATCTGAGACTTCCACAGCGGAATAGTATTGATAAGGGTGGTCTGAATCTTTTCGACCATGAGCGTGTTATTGTTCTGAACAAGACGAATCTGCGGAGCCATCTGCAGGGAAACGGTACGAGTCAGGTCTAAGTCGTAAAGTTTCTTTTCGAAACGGTTGCACATCTGCTCGAAGTCGTTGGCAGCCTGAGCATCTTCCACAGCGCCAGAAGCAGCAGCCTTAGCCTTCATCTCAGGAAGAACAACATTGTATGCATGCTCTAACTTCTTCTTGCCAGCCACGATATACATGGAAAGCTGCTTGAAGTTCATTGTATTAGCCTTGAACAGTTCGTCTAAAACAGCGATGTCGCGAGTCAATGTTACCTGATGGCCTTCGAGAATTTCTACAACCTTTTCCACATTGACTTCAGCCTTATCATACTTCGCCTTAAGCTGAGCGATTGGATCTGCAACTTTGTGGAACAGACCGAAAAAGCCCTTCTTTTCCTCTTCAAGCGCGTTGAAACCCTTCAGTTCAACCACCAGAGAGGCCAGGGAATCGCCCACTGCACCTAAATCCTTAGTGCGGACATTTTCGAGAGCTGCGTCGGAAAAATCAGCCATCTTCTGCTGAGCATCAGCACCATATTGCAAAATATGGTTAGAGTTAGTCAGGTCGATTTTTTCGATAAATGCATCGACAACCTTCTGCTCTTCCGGAGTCAGCTCAATCTTATCTTCAATCTTCACCTCTCTCACAGGCGCAGGTGCTTCAGCAGCAGCCTCAGCCTTAGGCTCATCACCCAGAGAAAGGGTAGGCACTTCCAATTTTAATTCTTCATTCATATCTATATCCTCCTACAACTGAAATAGCTATAATCTTAACTCTTGGAAGTCCATTTTTGCATTGGAATCTTCCATATTCAGCAGCTGCTCCAGCGTACTGATGTCCGCAGAAACCTCCATGGCATCATCACTGAACATACTGTCCAAAATCTTCTTAAGCGCACGATCCGTATTAGCCAGCCCTTCCTTTATACGAGCTTTCGTGCCTTCGATATTCCCAGCGCCAGAGCCATCGTCGCCGACCGTACCGCCAGCACCATCAGTTACGGCACGAGACGGATCACCCAGCAAAACATACTTATCCACCAATCCTCTAATCATATCACAGTAGTGGTTAGCCAGCTTTCTGACCTTATTTCTATCCTTCGGATCTTTTTCCACCTCATCAGCAATAAGCTCAAGGGTAGTAGCGATGGAATGAACAGTGCGCTTTACATCAGCATCATCAATCCTATTCTCCTGTTTTTTCAATGATTCACAGCAGGTATCCAGCTTTTTCGCTAAATCCTCTACGCGAACCTTAGGGGCAGGAGCCTTAGGCAGCTTGGCAAGCTGAGATTTACGCATTGACTGCAATACGATGAAAACAGCTATTGCCAGCAGAGCACATATAATGTGCTCTGCTGGCAATAGCTGTTTTCATCGTATTGCAG
>CAZLJV010000063.1:0-9263 GCA_964559965.1 uncultured Oscillospiraceae bacterium
CACTGCAGATGGATGCTCATCTTCTACACCATCTTCTATGGTCTTGCAAAGGGTTATGACTTGAATTTTACTAATGTCGGAAAGAAGAATTTTTTTCACCTCATGACTCATTACAAAGCAAAGCGATTCACATACCGCAATCATATTTACAATCATGGCAAGCGCTGCCACACCTAAGATAAATATTGGAAGGGTAAGCGACGCTTCAACTAAATAGCTGCCTTTTTTATTATTCACCGTCTTTAACGCTTTCATCGCTCTCACCCTCTACTTCGCTGCCTCGTGCATAACATTCATTAAATTCATATTCTCTGCCGTTGACTTCCAATGTGTACCTAAGGCCTGTATAATAATCCTTCAGTCGAAATGCACCATCATACAAGTATTTCATATTTATCTGTATCAAATCCATGGCTCTCAAAATCCGTGTTTCCTCAGGAATTAAATTTAGAAGGACGCGAATATACTCTTCATATTCGTAACCTTCTTCCACGGAAGGTCTTATCAATCCATCTGAGGCAGCCATGGCATTTTCCAAAGTAAGAGCCCATGTGCTGTCGCTCTTTAGAAATGGAACTTTTTCATCTTCATACAGCAGCGCTACATCATTTTCAGCCTCCGCAAACGCCCATAGCTCAAGTAATGCCGCTTGCGTGAGAACTGCTTCAGGCCCAGGAGTCAATGCTGCAGCAACAGCCATTGCACCTTCTCGCTTTTCGGGACAGCTGTACAGATATGCTAAGTTAAGTCCGTTTCGCAGCAAGACTAACTTCTGCTTAACCTTTTTTCTCGCCCTTGCATCATCAGCGATTCCCGTCAGTATGTATTCGATCTCATTTTGGAAGTAGGTATCGCCAACGCTCTCATTACTTCGATAATGGCGGAAAAAACGTAATATATACTGGTTCACCGCAGCCTTTCCCGCTATGGCCTCAAGGGAAATCCCCTTCTTAATCTTCTCCACAGCCTCAGTCACACTAACTTCATCACGCACACCTGCGGAGGGGAGATTTTGGAGAATCCATGAACTGGTTATGCGCCTCTGCCCAAACTGGAATGACTCGCCTCCAGAGCTGATACCTCCAGAGCTTCCACCGCTGGCTTCGCTGTCCCGATAAAGAGGTTCCGGCTGATTCAAGACCAGCACAGCATCAATCATCTGCTTTTTTATATTTTCCGGCTCGCCCAGCGAATATCCCGTCAAGCTGCAGTGAGCTCCGTCATATTCTATAAAATTCTGCTCGTCAAAGGAGTAGGCAGCATACTTATTAAGCTTTTCTTCCAGAAGCGATTCCTCGCCTAAAAATCCGTAAATACCATACCTTTTTTGCAAATTTATATCGAATTCCGCAAGAATACTCGTCCCCCACAGCCTGCCAAAATTCTCCGCAGTACTGGCGATTCCTCCAGCCGCAGCAGATTTAAGTATAGCGAAAATCAGTATCAACATTCCACTGAAGAATATGGTAACATATACCGTATATGAACCTTTCCGACTTCGGATATTCATCCGAACGCCTCCCCTCCGGCGAAATCACCTTGAGAAATAATTTTATCGGTTGCTTGACTGGCACTTACCTTCATACGCATAATGGATATCTCTTTCATCTCATACATTTCACTGCGCTTCTCATCATGGTCAGCCACCTGCTGGGTAAAATCCGTATAAAAATTCAGTAGCATCACAATGAGAGCCATAATTATGAGAATAGTAACCGGTAAAACCATGGTCGCCTCTACCATCTGACTTCCCCGCCTGCTTTTCAGTACATTGAAAGCCCCGAAAGCTCTGAACCCCCTGAAAGCCCTAATTCGCCTAAAACTTGGCATTTGTCAGCGTACTGAAGGTGTTGTCCACGAAATCGCCAAGCTGACTCTTAAATACAAGACCTAAAGTCACCGCAATAGCTACCAGAATGGCAACCTGCACCATTTCCATTCCTTGCTTATTCGCAATTATCATACTTTTACAACGCTTCATAATCTCCCTCCTGTATAACTTCTTGATCAAATCTGCAGCATTGCAGGTGCTGCCGTTACTAACAGCAGTGCAATCATAAGCAAACCAAGGGGAAAGCTCATCTTGCTCTCACTAAGCCGTATTTTCTCCATAACAAGTCTTTTTCGGGCCTCCCACAGCCCGTCACCTTGTTCCTCCAACTTATCCCAAAGATCCGCCCCCGTTTCCAGACTTGCCGCCATTATCCCAGCCACCCTTGCAAGTTCACGAACACCGCTTGTCTGACTTTTTTTATAGAAGAGCCTTATGACATTTTCACCTGTCAGCTGACTCTTTTTCTGCAATGCAGTGATCTCCCTGGTAAACTGATTTTTCTGACGTTCTGGAAGCTCGTCATAGCGCTCCGCCATGCGTCTAAAAGCATCGGCTAAAATTACACCGCTGTTAAGTAAGAGAAGTAGCTGGCTGAGAAATCCAGGCAGCATTTTTGTGCAGCTTTCCTGCCACATCTGCTGTGCTTTTTTCTGCGCTTTTTTCTGCGCTTTCACATTAGATTTCAATTTTCATCACCCTTTCCATCAGAAGGCATGATGCCACGATTAAAAGCAAAGATGATAAGCTTATAAAGCGACCCTCCGTCGATTCAAACATTGGCACTAAATAGTCAGGCGACATCAACTTCAGGAAAAGCAATAACAGAAATGGTGCGCTCATCACAATCCGACACTCAAACTTTTTCTGCGAAAGCATTGTAACAAGCTCCTGCTCAAGCCCGATTCGATCTCCGATTACAGTTGCAGCCCGCCGTATTGCCTGCATCAAGTCGGCACCAGAGGTCTTGCAATTCTCATATACCATGGCAAAATCCATGATCTCCGGCAATCCGCTTCGTTTAGCGAAGTCTTTCAGCACGGTTAAATCAGTTTCATTGCTTTCATTTATCCGCCTCAGCATATATCTGACCTCTATCATTATCAAATCGTCTTCAGAATAAGTCCCCTGCCAAAATCGCAAAGATTCTTCCATCGCCTGTGTCAGATTCCGACCAACTGCTACCGATGATGCAATAGAATATAGCAGATCTCGGAACTGAATCAGCAGCTGCTTTCTTCGCTTTTCGATACGCCACTGCTTATACTTCGGCAAGAGCAGCAACAAGAGGATTCCAACTGCCATCCCTATTATTCCGTTGTCGAAAAATAGCCACCCAACTGCAAAACATGCCACTAAAGAAACCCCTATTAACACAGTAGCTTCATGGATTGATAAATCCCATCTTTCGTAATCGATCAGCATAGACTTCCCCTTTCAAAAAAAGTTTTCGTGTCTGCAGGAATCTGTTGCCAGAAGGTCTTAGCACTCCGTCACTTTCTCGACGCATCAAAGGATTTATATGGAAAGTATGATTTTCATAACCTACGATTTCGCTTATTTCAACTACTCTTCGCATTCCATTTTCCATCCTTTCAAGATGAACCATAATATCGATTGCTTCTGCAATCTGTGACCTAACTGCATCGACCTGAAGAGGCATAGCCATCATGTACATGGTTTCCAAGCGCTGCAGCATCCCTTCCACCGAATTTCCATGTCCTGTACTCATGCTGCCTGCATGTCCTGTATTCATGGCCTGCAGCATATCTAAAACCTCTCCTCCACGCACTTCTCCTACGATGATTCGGTCCGGTCTCATTCGCAGACTGGATCGAATAAGCTGTGACATAGTTACAAGACCTCGACCTGCAGAATTACTGTTTCGACATTCAAGATGGACAATATTTTCAATGCCGCTCAGTTTCAGTTCCGATGAATCCTCAATTACGATGATTCTCTCATCAGAAGGAATACTATCAGCCAAAGCATTTAGAAATGTGGTCTTTCCAGATGAAGTGCCTCCACTGATAAATATGTTGTATCTGCATTCTGCGAGGCAGGATAGAAAATCTGCACTCAAACTGTCAATGGTACCGCTCCGCACCAAATCCTCCATGGTTAAATGCTCTGCCGAAAATTTACGTATAGTTAGAATCGGTCCATTTACTGCTACATTTCTGTATACTCCGTTTACTCTGGAGCCGTCCTCCAAGCGAGCATCTACGATAGGCTGAAGCTCATTGAACTCCCTGTGTATCATCGCCGCTATGGTACGCATAATTTCTTCAAGCTCTTCTACGGAATCGAAATGCATGTCTGTACGCTCAATTCGTCCATGCTTTTCCACGAATATGTGATCTGGTCCGTTAACCATAATCTCAGTAATAGCATTATCCTCTATTAGAGGCTGAAGGATTCCCAGCTTGCACCTCGTCTGATAAAAAATTTTCTTTATCAGCTGCTCAAGCTCCACTACTGAAAACTTCGCGGCATCATTATCCTTAAATACGAGATTTTCAATGCAGGCGAGGGCATCTTCATCTTCCGGATAATTTCCGCTGCCAAGAAGCTGGCGTACTTCTTCAAGTTTCCTGCGTGTAAATTCCTTCATTTTTCCCATCCTTTAATGTAAGTAATTAACAACCTATAATCATAATAAAGCAGCTGCAAGTGGTTTGCAACTGCTTTCGTTCGTCATCTTCCGACCCTATTCGACACGATTCGACATTTTATGATTTCATTCTTCCATGAGCCACCCAGCAAAATCCCTGATGCCGGCAGCAAAATTTTTGCATAGGGAAATTTCTTCATAAGAAAAACTGTCCTCGTCATCTGCAACCTGGAAAACTGCGCCATTTTTATCGCCATCATAATTGGCATTCTCCGCACAATTTACACCAGCACGGTTCACAATGCATATTCCGCTCGCACCTTCCAAGGCATGCCTATCTCTCACATCTTTATAATTAAATATTTCCACCGGAATCATCCAGCTTGGAGCAGATTTGCGCTTTCCCAAGTCGAAGAAAATCCACTTGTAACCGCATCGCTGAGCAAGTTTTTGCCAAAAATCTTCACCGTATAAACCCATCAATCCCAGAGTTTCATGGCCCGTCTGCAAATATTCAAGCCCATAATCATCACGCTGCACAAACTTCTCCGCATATATCGGTCTGTCATTTTTTATGCGGTACTGCAGCTCCTTCCACATTTTCGACAGCACACCATCGCTGCCGTCACTATCGCAGCCATCATCTGCCCCCACATAAAGCACTGATTCCCCATACATTCCAGCCAGCAACCGCCCTGCCGTCATGGCCACAGAAGTCGCACCGCAACCGCCCGACTTTCCGAAAAAAGCCAGCATGCGGCACATTTCGCTGCTGTCACGCAGCGTTAACTGAAGCGGCTCCCCATCATTTTCCCTCTTCAGGCAGACCACCTCCATAACCTTATTATAGATTTCACTTATGCGATACCCACACTCCTGCAGGTAAACCACCCAAGAAGGCTCAAAATTCACCCTGCAGCCCTCCTTATCCCCAAGACCGACCAAGTCCGTCACGACTGCATCTGCACCCTCAAACCGGAGATTTTGGCTTTTTTCAGACTCAGTTTCAGGCTCGATTACAACCACCGAGATTCCCTTCCCCAGCTCACTCAGCCCTCTGGCCACATCATGCGCTAAACCCAGCTCCTTAGTCACTACTGCAATCTTAACAGGTTTTGTCATCATTTTTACGTCCTCGCTTTCCGTTTTCCCCATCAAAACCTTCGCTTCACCCACCTGTCAAAATGCATGCTTTCGCTTACAGATTATTCCACACCGTTGTCTTTGTCAAGCCCTATTTTTCAAGTCCCGAAATCTCCCTCAGCTTTCTCAACGCACTTTTCAAATCCCCAACTTCGTCAATCAGCCCCAGCTCCACAGCCTCCGACCCGAAAAGCAGCGTTCCCACATCATTCGCCATATTCGATGTGCAGTTCATCTTTTTCTCAACCATATTCCGCTTCGCATTTGAATGTTCCACAATAAAATCGACCACCCGTTCCTGAGTTTTCTTCATGTACTCAAATGTAGGTTCAGCAGTGATGAGAGTGCCAGAAGTCCGGATTGGATGAAGGGTCATGGTCGCAGATTTTGCCACGAAAGAATAGTCCGCCGACACGGCGAGAGGAATCCCGATACTGTGACCACCACCGATAACCAGAGAAACCGTAGGCTTTGAAATCCCCGCAACCAGCTCAGCCAGCGCAAGCCCTGCCTCCACATCTCCTCCCACTGTATTCAAAATCAGCAGCAGCCCCTTAATTTCCGGATTCTCCTCCACCGCAATCAGTTCCGGAATCAGATGCTCATACTTAGTCGTCTTGTTTTCCGGTGTCAAAACCGTATGCCCCTCCACACACCCGATTATGCTCAAATATTGGAACTGACTTTTGAAAGAACTTCCGCCAGTCAGCATGCCAAGCTCACGAATCAGCTCCGCCGTATTTTCCTTTTCGTTTGCCTTTTCTTTTTCTTCACTCATATTCGCCGCCTCACAATCGTAAAATTTATCAATATCAATATTATTAAGCAAAGGAGCATTAATTATGCGATTAAGCGAAATTGGAGACAAGGAAGTTGCCGATGTGACCACAGGAAGCCTTCATGGAAAACTTTGGGACGCAGAAATGCTTTTCGACGAAAGAACTGGTGTCATCTACAGCCTTTTGGTATCAGATTTTCGCTCTGGCGACCGAACCATGCGTGGTGATTTGCAACTTCCATGGAATTCGATTATAATTATCGGGGAGGACTTAATCCTCTTCAAATCTTAGTTTCGGAGCAAAATCTATGATCACAAAGTTATTTAAGCGTCCATGGCTGTGCGGTTTGCTTGCATTTTTTGCAATGATTATCATTTTTATCAGTTTTATCGTTTTTTCGGGCTGCCAAAATGACGCATCAGATGTACATACAGAATATTTTTTTGAAAAGAACTCTCGGGGAAGCTACACCCTCATGGAAGCTGCACTTCCTGCGGATTATGCTGATTCTGCCCAATCTCAGTTTCCACTTGTCGTAGTGGCCCATGGCTTTACCGGAAGCATTGACAGCGGCGGTGCAAAAGAGCTTATTCGGAGACTTGCTTCGGCTGGAATCGCAGCTGTTCGCGTGGATTTTGATGGGTATTTGAATCCGGAAATTGCTGATGATGAAAATAATCGGGCCCGCGAATATACGCTTAAAGATATGGAAGATGATATGACGCTGGCAGTGAAACACATGCTTGCAAATTATCCAATAGATGAAAACAGACTGGGTATCTACGGCAGAAGCATGGGCGGCCGCGTGGCGATGATGATTGCCAACGAAAATTACGGCGGCTATGAATACAAGGCGATGGCATTAGTCGCACCGGCTGGAAACGAAACTGCCATGATTTCATTTATGGGCGGCCTGCAGTCATGGGAAGAGATGAAAGAAAAAGCCGCAGATGAAGGCTGCGTTCAATATAAGCAGCTTCGCCTGCGGCCAGAATGGTTTACACAATTTGAAGAATATAATCCCTGCGAGCATGGGGATAAATTCGGAAATAAGCCTGTGCTTGTAATTTGCAATACCCTCGATCATGTCGTCACCGATGAAACCAGCAAAGAATGTGCTGATGCTTATGCAAACAGCAAGCTGATAACTGTGACGACAGAAAATGCACATGGCTATGAAATGAGCTACGAAAGCTCAGAGCTAAAAGACTATCTTATGGACTCCATCGTAAAGCATTTTAAGGAAAGGCTATAGCATTCTTTCTATAGACTTTCTTCTATAGACCATCTGCCTTCCATGCACGATAAGCATTCATTATAGTATGAATTATCAATATACCTGCGGATATGAGAATTGCATATCCCAATGTACGCAGACCCTGTGTGGAGAACGATTCCCAAGCACCGTCCATCGCGAAGCGCATGGTATTGTATAATGATCCCCCCGGAATAAGCGGAATGGTAGCTGTAGCTATGAAGATTGTAGACGGACATCTTTGAATTCGAGCCATAATTTCAGAATAAATTGTCAGCACCAGCGAACCAGCCAAATATCCTATCATTTCCGTGCTTCCTGCGAATTGCACCAAAAGCACTACGCCCCAGGCAACGCCGCCACCTACTGCACACCAGAAGAGGCGCTTTTCTCCTCGCACATTGAACATCAAACTGAATCCCAGTGAACCTACTGCACCTGCTACCAGCTGAACCCACGGATTTACAACCATGACCTCCGATTCCGGTGATGCAAGCACTGCGAAACCCCATGCAATGGCTACACTCAGCACCATTGCCTCAATAAAACGAAGCATACCTGACATTGTATCTCCGCTGAACATGTCTCGTATCGCATTGGTCAGCGTAATCCCCGGAATAAGCAGCATTATTATACCTATATTCACCATAGATGGATGAATCACCAAGCTCCCTAAATACAATTCATATACACAATTTGAAAGTAAACCGCCCAACAAGCTGCATAAAACTGTCGAGAAATAGCTATTTACACGCATTCGCCCTAAGAAATTCTGAACTACGAAAAGCATCATAGCTATGCACCCAGAAAGCATGGCATCGTACAAGTTACCTCCAAAAAACAGAGAAAAGCTGGATGCTATCAAAGCCCAGATTCCGCAATTTTGTCCGTAGGTATACTTTGGCAAATTAGCCACACAATTCAGTTCATCACGAAGTTTCGTCGGCTCCATTCTGCTGCTGCAGGCACGTCTTGACAACCCATTCAGTTCCTCGAAGGCCGTCAGATTAAACTTAATCCCCGAAATTCTTCGAGTCTGAGTGATGCTTCCCCTCTCACCAAAATCTGCCGTAACGATAACGCTCGATGTTATCGTAAATACGTCTACGCTCTCGGCACCGTATGACATGCACAGTCTTTTTATTGTATCTTCAACTCTGGATACTTCCGCTCCGCTTATGAGAAGCTCTTCACCTAAATCCAAAGCACCTGAAACAAACCGTTTCAAATCTCGTCGATCTTCAAAAACCTGTTCGCTGCATATCTTATCATCTATGATTTTCATTCCTTTTACCTTTTCCATATATTTATATTTATTATTCTCTTATTTTCTCTTTAATCGAAAACAAGTATACCATAGATGTGCCATCATTGCAAAGAAAAAACGGCCTAAGTTCACAGCGAAGTGATAAGGCCGTATAGAAAACCAATTGCAATTCATCCCAACTTATGCCTTCACATTTTTTGGTTAGGACTTTTAGGTTTATCCGGTATAGGCAGTTTGAGCGTTCCGTTATTGACAAGCGGACGGAGATGCAGTTGATTTTGGTATCAGCTATAACAGCAGTCTGTTACAACTTTATTAAGTACTTGACTATCAGCAAGATAGTTTATTCCCATACGATACAGATTCATAGCTCC
>CAZLJV010000064.1:0-8987 GCA_964559965.1 uncultured Oscillospiraceae bacterium
AGCTATCAATGTCTGATTTATCAGTGGATTGAAAGAGCTATAATAAAATGGGAGTATATGATTAGAGTTTATCTACCATAGCCTCCTATTTTATTTTTTGTTCTACCATACTGAAACCTAAGTTTTCTATGAATATCGTTTCATTGCTCCGTTGTAATTATTTTTATAGTTTTGTAAATCCGTGCCAATTAGACTGATCACCAACTCGGAGATGTTGCGTACCATGGCATTTCAATCCACGCAATCCGTGTGGGCTACGACAGCAAATAAAGCACTACTCTTGTCCATACCTATAAGCAATCACACTCTATTCACTTAAAACTTTGCTGCAAACGCTAACCATAAGTTCAAAAACTCTATCGTCTCATCTTTTCTCGAACTTTCGTTCGTTTTCATCGTCGTATCACTATGTTTTACACACATCAATATATTTAGCAATCAATGCATTATGGGGTTTATCAGATAAATTCCACTCACTTTTCACCTCATTCGATGCCATTCACACAAATTACTGAAATCCGACATTTCTTCAGACTGAAACTCCACTTAAATCGGCATTTTTTTGATTTTACGTGGATGCAATTTTGCAACATCATACATTTTATGCCATCTTCACGGAGCGTTCGACTTCATTCGACATAATTCGACACCGTATTTACACAGTAAATACATTTAATTACAGCCTTCACACAGCACAGCAAGAGTGGTCGCGATTTTTTTCCACTTAAATTTCAAAAAATCGCATTTTGCGTGGAATACCTACCATTCCGATAGGTAATTTCACAAAAGAAAAGCAGCCATCTCAAGTAATATATACCTTCATATACATTTTTTACCACACCTTGCACTGCCGCAACGCTCGCCACGCCTCCAACCGTAGCACGCTGCGCACAACACCCATAAAAAAAGAGCAAGGTCCAAAGCACCTTGCTCTTTCCATACAAAATAACTGCCACACGCCGCCGCTCCAGCATCAAACTTCGAATCCGTGCGGCGTCATCAATCGTCACCCGCGCCTGCCTGAGTGTTACACTGTACGCCGCCGCTCCAGCTCCGTCTAACACCCGAAGCGTCCTTATGCACCTGCAATTCCCAGCGTTTTCAAAATCCCAGCTGTAATCGCCTCTGCTAACATCTGCTGGTATTCGTCATCACACAACAGCACCAGTTCCTCATCGTTGCTCATGAAACCCATCTCCACGAGGGTCGCCGGCATCTCCGTAAACCGCACCACATACATCATATCAAAATGCAAATCACGAGTCTCAATCTGACCAGTTTTTGCCGCAGCCGCCGTAATATTCTCAGCTAAATCTTTTCCCTTTTCGCCTTCACGCTCATAATAGCACTCCAGGCCACGGGCCGACGTTTCCTCGCTTGTGTTGCAATGCAAGCTCACAAACAAATCCGCAGACGCCTCATTTGCAAACGCCGTGCGCTCCTTCAAGCTCACATCTACATCTTCCTCTCGAGTCAGCAAAACCTCCACATTGGCGCTTTCCAGCAAAATCTTCACTTTCAGCGCTACCTTCTCGTCCAGGTCTTTTTCGATAATCTCGGTGCCCTTGTATTTTGCCACAGCACCGCCGTCGCTGCCACCGTGTCCGGGATCAAGAACGACAGTTGCTACCGGCTCTACGTCTATCGGTGTTGAAACTACTGGCACATCTGGGTCGCCACCCTTGTCTGTATCATCATTTCCGATAAGGTTCACAATCCCCTTAACCCCGAAAAAAATTCCTGCAAACACAAGCGCGATAATGAGCACGCCCACAGCAATTACCAATGCGAGGCGCAGCTTTGCCTTGTTGGTCAACGGTTTATATTTTCGTTTTTTTTCCATAGTATCTTTTGTAAGTATCTCTCTGCTTTCTCATCTTGCTATTTGCAATACCATACAAGAACAATTATACCATAGACTGCCGTTAGCTACAACAAACATTTTCAGGCACAATCCCCTTCTCAAACTCGAGGCAAATCATGTACCGAACGCCGCCTCTAGTATTGAATCATTTGTAAAGTAGAGATAATGCTCCTGCAAAGATTTTCCCGCCACACTCTTTTCGCCCATCCCGACGGTGCAGGCGCCCTTAAACAAGGTGCTTCCATAAGCTGCGGTGCCCGCCCAAGTGGTTATTTCTGCATTTTTGCCGTGGAATTTCGCCAATGGACGCGCCCATCTCCCGATTTTCAATTTTTTTCAATCAGAACCTTTCTTAAAAGTAAACAAATCCAATATTTTGGTGTTCGTCATGCGTTCTTCCGCTTCAAAAGCCACCTTCATCTTTTTCCGCGCCAAACTGAGCCGCGACTTAATCGTGCCCACTGGAACGTTCTCGGTCAGCGCAATTTCTCTTATGGACATTCCCTCGTAATAGTAGAATTTTACCACTCGCCTTTGCTTTTCCGGCAAAATCTCCATCGTGGAACTTAAATATTGCTGCCTCAGTTCTTGCTGCATTATCAGGTCGAATTCCTTCTCGTCATAAGCATACTGTTCAAAGAAAGAATCTCCCTCCGCAGTCAGGACGTCTTTTTTATCACGTCGCAGCATCTGTCTGCATTCATTTATAGTTGTCGTATATAACCATTTCGGAAAAGCTGTTAAGTTCTCCAGATTCTCGACATTTTCTAACACTTTCACTGAAATTTCCTGTACTACATCGGCTGCATCGTTTTCGTCCTTCAAAATCTGCAGTGCATGTCTATATACCCAGCCTTTAATCTCATCATACAGCAATCCAACCGCTTCCTGTTCCCCTTTTTGCGCTCGTTCGAGCAGCTTCGAGATTATTTCATAATTCATATTCTATCGTATGGTGACAAGGGGAGGCTGTAAAGCCTCCCCTTTAGCATCTCTCATAATTTCTATTTAACAGTTCTCCATGCCTTTGTAGACCAGCTTGTGTATACTTTTTTGCCATCGACTTCGATGAAGCCTCTAACTTTGTAGAAGTACTTGTTGCCAGCCTTAACAGAAGTGTTCAGGTATGACGCTTTTTTTGCTACGAATATTGGCTTCTTTCCGTATCCGCTGTTTTTCTTTACGGAGCGGAAGATTTCATATCCGTCGAATTCCACATCATTGCTGCACTTCCATGTCAGCTTAACTGCTTTTTTGCCGGACTTAGTAGTTACCAGCTTGGAACTTACCTTCAGCTTAGCTGCTTTCACAGCTTCAATCTTTGCTGCCAGCTGCTCTGCATCGTCAGCAGTGTTATCATCTGCTGGATTATCTACTGATGGAGCATCGGTATTTCCGCCTGCTGGTGGTACGCTTGGAATGCTTGGCACGAAGCCGCCGCCAATGCCGCCAGCATCGCCGGAGCCAGAGCCGCTGCCGCCTTCCTGCTTATCGGCATCTTTTACCAGTGCATAAGTGGAGAAGTGGCCTGTGGAGAAGAATACTCCGTCATTCTTTTCGGTATATCCAGTAGAAACAGGGATTGGAGTGTTATCGTCCTTGAACCATACAACCTGATAATCAGATGCGTTTTCAACTGGGATAACTACGATTGCAGAATCCTTCAGTTCTTCCTTAGTTTCCAGATTCAGAACTTTAGAAATGCTCTTCTTGCCCTGATACAGGTTGTCCAAGCTCTTCTTCTGAGTTTCATTTGCCTGACCTTCAGAATTAACGTCCATTTCAAGTTCATTACCGTTTACATCGTAAACACCTACATTATTGCCTTCAGCAGCAGGAACCTTCTTTGTTACGAACTCGATGGATTCAGCTTCGATACCGTTCAGCATGATGAAGCAAGTGTTGACTACTGCCACGCACTCGGAGTGATGAGATTTTGCAAGGATTTCAGCGGTTGCATCGGCGATGTACTGCTGGTCGCCTTCAGTTGGCAGCATTACACTCTGAGTTTCAGGGTCGTAGCCGTTTACAGTCAGAGAAGCCCAAGCATATGAGTTGGAATCGTTGCTGATAGTTCCAGCATTGTCGAAGAAATCTCTGCCGGTATATATTTTGTTGTTATTTTCGTCAAAGAGTGAGTAGAAATGATCTTCTTCTGCCCACCAATATGGCTGAATCTGGCCATTTTCAGTATTTAATAATACTTTTTCCAGATAGTAGCCGTCTGCAATTTCATATGTCAGCGCATAGGAGTCGCCGCCGTTACTTTCAGCAGTTGCAGTGGTCTTGCCTGTTTCAGCATCAGTATCTACAACGCCTAAAAGTTCGGACATTGTCAGCTTGCCTGTTTTCAGCAGCTCGTCTATTACCACATCAAAATCTGCAATCTTGGACATTTCTGCTGTCTTGTAGATTACGTTTGTGTTCTGATTTTTTTCGCCGCCAACATTGGAACCTGGCTTGTAGTTGCTTGATACTGCTGTCAGATTTATGACGCCGTGCTTAGTTCCATTCGCATCGACTACATACAGTCTGTATGTGCCTACGCCTGCGTCTTCGCCGCTAAATGTAATTGTCCAGAAGCTGCCTTCTTTTTCGATTGTGAAGTGTTCACCTGCTACTTCTTTTCCGGACATATCATAGAAGTGGAATGAATCCTTAGAATCTACTTCGTAAGCTGTTGCAGCTGTTTCAGGTGTTTCATATGTGCCTTCGCACTTGTAGAAGTAGTACTTTTCACCCTTTCTAATGCTGATTCCGTTCCAAATATTATCCCAAGTTAATCCGCTTTCCTGTGCTCTGTCATATACCCACAGATCATATTCCATGGAGTCGCCACTCTTTTCGCAATTGAAAGTAACTTCTCCGTGACGAACGCCGTATTTGTCTATGAAGTACATGTCATATGTACCGTAGTTTCCACCTGTGAACTTAACTTCCCAGAAACCGTTATTCTTTTCTAATGTAAATGGTGCATCTGTTACTTCGTTTCCGCCCATATCATAGAAATGGAATTCATCCTTAGATGTCGCTTCAAAAGGAGTTGCTGGAGATTCTGAACTATCTGATGTACACTTGTACAGGTATGCAATTTCTCCTTCATATAATGTTATTCTGTTCCAAATCTGATCAAATGTATATCCGTCTGTTTCTGCTTCGTCAGATATCCACAGATCTTCCACATCTCTTGACACGAATTCCAGTCCGATATATCCATGGAGATTTCCATCTGCATCTTTGTAGTAGATATCATATGCGCTGTTGGAGCCGCCGTTGTAAGTGATTTTCCAGAAATCGCCTTCTTTATTTAATTCAAATGGAACTTCGCTTACTTCATTACCTGCAATATCATAGAAGCAGAATACGTCCTTGGATTCTGCCTCAAATGGTGTTGCTGGAATATCTGTTTCATGACCGATGCAGCTGTAGAGGTAGATAGCATCTCCTGGTTCCATGATTGTACCATTCCACATATCGCCTCTAGTCATTCCGCTTGCCTGGGCTATATTATTAAACCAGAGATCCTGCTCAAAATCCTTCATAGGCGCTACAGCTGTGATATTGAGGCAGCCGTGCATCTTATCATTTTCATCTACATAGTAGATAGTATATTTGCCATAACCTGTGCCGTCGTACTTTAACGCCCAAATATTATCTTCCTTTTCAATCTTGAAAGGTGCGTTAGATACTTCCTTGCCTTCTGCATCAAAGATATGGAATTCGTCAGCAGATTTTGCTTCGTATGGAGTTACGACTGCGCTTTCTTCTTCAGATTCCCAATTACGTATGCAGTGGTAGAGATACATGGTTTCAGCACTACGCAAAGTAGTTCCGTTATGTATATCTTCAATCAGCATGCCGCTTTCCTGTGCAGTTTCAGAGAACCACAGGTCTTGTACAGCATAGTCGAAGCTCATTCCTGCTCTTGCATGCAGCACAAGTGAACCGTGATAAATTTCTTCATCATCGACGTAATACAGCTTGTATGTACCGAATGACTTTCCTGTAGCCTTAATGGTCCAGAAATTTCCTTCCTTAGTGATGACAAAAGGTGCATCCTTCACTTCATTGCCATCTAAGTTGAATACATGGAATGAGTCCGCAGATTTTGCCTCGAAAGGCTTCACCACTGTATCTTCGCCTGAATCGTATAAATCAGCTTCATACATATACAGTTTTTCGCCTTCGAAAATGTCTCTTTCATAGTACATCATGTAAACAGGCAGGCCATTTTCGTTTGCTTCATTATATACGGCTAAATCTTCTACATAATCATTTCCAAAGAATTCAATTTCTATGCGAACATAGCCATATACCTTGCCTTCAGCATTAGCATAGTACATGTCGTATGTACCATACTTGTTTTCTGTGCAAGTAACCTTCCAGAAGTTTCCTTCCTTAGTGATGGCAAAAGGTGCATCGTTCAGCACTTTACCTGCCAGATTGCAGAAATAGAAGTTGTCTGCTGATTCCGCTTCAAAAGGTGTCGCTGGATCAGGTACGAATTCGCCTTCTCCATTGTCGCTAAATCCACCTTCGCAGTAGTACAGATAAAGACTTTCATCTTTAGTCTTGCTTATTTGGTTCCATACATCATCGAAGGTCATTCCTGACTCTTCGGCCACTGTCGAGAACCAAAGCTTCTGCTCCGCCTTAGTGACATCCAGAGTAATTCCGCCATTTTCTGCTGGAGCATCGTCCGCCCAAGCTGCTGCTGGCATGAATACAACTGTCATCACAACGCACAAAAGCACGGATAATAGTTTTTTCATGATTTCCTCCTCTAAAAGTTCGTTCATAGATAGCGTGAAACACTTCTATATACATATAAGATGAATTAGGAGGTAAGTAGGTTTATTATTTTGGAATATATTGTAAGTATTTTTAAAAAAACATGAGTTTTTTAAGGAAAGGTGCCGCGGTGCAGCACGCACCGGTGTGGCGGAGGCATGGCGTGGCGAAATTTGTCGAAATTTGTCGAAATTTGTCGAATGATGTCAGCGTGCGCTTTGTCGAGGCTCCCGCTTGCAGTAGAAATAAAAAAAACGCCCAAAATGAGCGTTTGAAAAAGGTATTGCATGCACTAAGCATGCAATATTATGAGATGACTATATTAAATTTGTTGACACTTTTGCCACAAAACTCGAAAAGTGTCAATTGTGTCAACCTTTCTTTAGACCTATGGTTAAGCAACCGACTGAGCAGTCGGTTCAGCGTACGGCATCGCAGTCCATATATCCTCCGATGAGTTCGTCGACTCTACTGCGTTCGGCGAAGTTGTTGGTATCGTCGCGTCGTTTACCGGAGGTACGGATGAGTCGTTATTCGAACCAACTTGCGAGTCAGACGATGAACTATCCGATGGAGCTGGCTGCGTACCGGCTTGATTTTGTGTGCCAGCTTGAGCCTGCGCATCAGCCTGAGGCGGTGCATCGGCTGGAGACTGCACTTCAGGCTGAGCTGGCTGTGGATCAGACGACAAATCTGCTACATCAACGACTGGATATTCGCTGGAAGCTGTGCCAAATTCTATAGTTCCACCAGATGTGATATTGTTTTCTGTTACAGCGCAAGTACCCCACTGTGGAATTACCTGCATACTGCCTGCTTGATTTGCGTTCACATTAAATGTGAACGTACTGTTTGGACTTATTTGATGCGTGTAATATGTAGTTCCGTCGATGATAACTGAACAATAACCGCTACTCGCCGTGCCTGTTGCTCTAATACCTACATTATACGAATGTTCGGCATCGAGAGAAAGCTGGTAGCAGAGATTTTGCGGAGTAACAGGTATATCCGCCTCGCCGTCCGTCGAATCCGTAACGGTCACTTCTACATCGTAAACAGCGGCTGTAATTCCAGCGACAGGGTTTGTGTATGCTGCAGAAAACCACGCCCACGATGCCCCACAAAGACACACCATGCAGATGCAGGTGCATAGTAGCGAAGGAGCTAACAGATGGTAAAGGCCGTCGCTGTGAGTTTTTCTCGAGCGTTTTCCCATGCTACGGGGAAGACGCAGAAGAAGCTGTTCTATTTTTTGTGTGATATAAATTGCTGCTATAACGAGGATAACCAGCAAAATCATAAATGCGACCTTTTCGCTTGCCATGTGTTTTCTCTCCTTTCGTAAAATTCAAGGCAATCAAAAGGCACAAGCGTGTTATGGATTATGCCCTTTGATTGCCCCTCAACCGAAATAGTTGAGGGGATAGATATTTTTAGTGCTTATATAATAGAATTACCAAGCTTTGCTGCCCGACTACTTATATTAATTTATGGAATTTATTTTTCCACTTCATCTTTATATGAATAGAATAAATCTTTGTCGTTTACAACTGTAACATTAGTTTCAGTCACTTTGTCTACACCATTTACTACTGGATTATTGCTATTACCGTCGCCTACAACATTGTTATCTGTTCCGAAACTATGAACATAGCAAAGTTCAACATCATTCATAGAGCACTTATCCAGTGTTACCTTTCCTGGATTTTCTGTGCTTCTGCTGGCGATACCTACAAAGCCACCTGGATATCTAGATGCACAAATTGTAGTACCTTCAACTGCAACATTAGAAATAGTTAAGTCCCCGCTCGAATGAGAACCAACAACTGCAGCAGAATAGCTATACTGTGCAAATCCGAATACTAACGCATCCTTGATAGTCAGATTCTTAATTACCGCACCGTTATCTGTGGAGCCAAATAATGCTGGAGCAGCAACAATGTCCAGTGTGTCTGTTGCAAACGTATCGCTTGTTCTCATATTGGAAATAGTGTGACCCTGACCATCGAAAGTACCCTGGAAGGATATACACATCAGGCTTCCACCGCCAATAGGTCTAGCATATAAGCCAATTGGAATCCACTTGTAGTTGTTCAGATTAATGTCTGCATCTAATACAACTGTCTTGCCTGCATATGTATTTCCGCTGTTTACATCTGCTGCAAATGCTGCAAGCTGTGCTGCAGTTTCAATATGATAAATACCATCGCTTTCTGCTTCAAATGTGTCAGCTACGGTACCGTCCCATACGCTTACATTAGGGAACGCTGCATTTGCATCGTACTGATCACCATTAATGTCTTTTTCATAAGTATACTGAGTAGCTGTAACA
>CAZLJV010000065.1:0-8763 GCA_964559965.1 uncultured Oscillospiraceae bacterium
GCCTTATACAGGCTTAAATCTACCAGACGCCCTGCGAAACGTTCATAATCGCTGTCTTTGAGCAATGCTCGATCCAAACCTGGAGAAGAAACTTCCAAGTAGTAGTTCTGCTCGATTGGATCCAGTCTGTCCAGCTCTTCACTTAAGAATCTGCTCACCTTTTCGCAGTCATCTGTTGAAACATATTCTTCCTCCTGATCCTGCTTTTTATCAATGTAGACTCTTAAAAACCAGTCACGGCCTTCCTTTACAAATTCTACATTATACAGTTCCAGTCCGTTTTCATCTAAAAATGCTGCTGTTATCTCTTCGATGAGCGCAGTAACTTTTACCTTCGCCATATGGCCTCCCTTTCATATTAAAGCAGCCTGCGGCCGCTTGTGTCATAATAAAATTGAAAGAGTGGGCGAAACCCACTCTTCTAGCTTACCATCTTAATCTTGCGTACTTATATGTTAGCACATCACGCTAAGAAATGCAAGGGGTTTTAGACGAAAAAACGCTTATAAAACATCACTTTAATTATAAGCTAATTATAAGCTGCGCTTTCACCAGTTGCATAATCTATATATACTCCCGGCTGCACATTATATGCAAAAATGCAGAATTCCAAGTCTTCACCGTCATCTTCCAGTGAACTTGCTTCCATCAAAACACCTCTTGCCACTAAGTCATCTCCCTGGAAAATAGGTGTCACCCTGTAAAGCACGTGACAGCCTGTCTCTTCCACATAATCTGCGATTTCATTTTCGAAAGGCAGCATACCTATGACGTTGAGATAGCGTGTTCCCGTAATGAGATTTTGCTCATTGGCATTCTCACCAGACAGCTGATATCCAATGAGATGACAGCGGTTATACAGGTACTTGCCCTCTACCAAATCATCGTATCTGACGGTGTGCCAGCCAGTAGGCTTCACCATTCCGATGCTGCCTCGCTTTTCTGTAGGCATGGTTTCTTCGCCGACACACGCAAATGTGGTGCCGCAGCGCCCCAGCTCGTCCAGCGGGCTGTAAAACTCATATCCAGGTTCCATTTCCTCATCTGTCAAATTGTCTTCGTTGAAGTAAGGTTCGCCGCCGTTGACTTCCACATACGGGCCGTCTTCCTCCGTCCACTCTTCTGTCCACAGGCTGGACGCCTCTGTAAGATCTTCTCGCCACTCAACCTCTGCGGCTGGCTGGAATAGATCGCTAAAATCAGAAAGTCCCTGAAAATCCGCCTCAAACAAATTTATGCCGCACATGCTGACAACTAAAACACCGCCAGCAAGCAGCGTCCCGATTACACCCTTATTCTTCTTCCCTCTTTTCAAAACTCTTTTCCTCCATCAAAATATTTAAGTCGCAGCCGCCTTCGATTCCATCTACTGTGCCGCTGTCTGTATACTGCCACATTTCATACTCAAAAGGCCACTGTGTCAAATCTATGTAGTGGGCCACCCAAATATCATGCTGTGTTAAATATTCCAGCTCCAAATCTTCAGTAAGCCATGTGGGATTTCCATATATGATTGCTTCGTATCCGTGATTTTCAATGAACTGGCAGAACGCATCGGCTATTTGCGTTTTTTCTTCCACCGTCAAAGAATTTATTCTATCTGCGCCTTCTATGTACTCCATGTCGAAGGCAACCGGCCCATCTACCGACTTTCCTCGAAGATGTTTAACTACGAACTGGGCTTCTGCCACAGCTTCTTCAGTAGTCACAGCCTGCGAGAAAAAGTACACCCCGCACCGAATGCCAGCGCTGTGCGCATTTTTCATATTTTGCTCGTAGCAGGTGTCCAGATTCAGCAGTCCGCTGCTGTATCCCCTGTATCCTAATCTCACCATGGCAAAATCCACTCCATCGGCGGCTACCTTTTCCCAATCTATTTCTTGCTGGTAGCTGGACACATCTATGCCCGTGAGGCAGGTCCATTTTTCGTCTTCATATTGAAGTCTGCCTTTTTCGTCATAATAAAAGGCGGTTTGTGCATACGGATTGCTGTTTTGCATTTTGCTTTCTCCAAGTCCATCATATGAAACGAACCAGCCTGCGGCCCATTTCAGCAGCGATAAAAAAAATATTGCGATTGCTATGAGCAGCAATGCCACTGCGATTCGCAGCTTCCCCTGATTGCTGATCTGAATTTTCCTTAGTTTCCTTTTCTTTGGCTTTTTTCGACTCAAATTTTTACCCTTATCCCTTTTTCTAATGCGTGCTGCAATTCTCACAGCCTATTTAAGTATAACACATATTTCGGTCTTTTTCGATATTTTTTGAACCATTTAGTAATTTCACAATTTCGCAGCATTGTTTAATCGTAAAATTATATATTTGTAAAATAATGTGGAAATATCACTGCTTTAGGTGTAAAATCAGAGTTGAAGCTGATGCTTAAATATAGAAAGCGAGGACTTAGTACAATGAAGGTATATATCAGTGCAGATATTGAAGGTGTTACAGATGTAACCAATTGGGACGAAACGGAACTTTATCATGATGCTCATGAAGCTGCTAAAATTCAGATGACTCGTGAGGTTGCAGCTGCCTGCCGTGGTGCTGTCGCAGCAGGTGCTACAGAAATTTATGTCAAAGATGCCCACGACAGCGCTCGAAACTTAGTCGCAGAGATGCTGCCGGAAGAAGCGATTTTGATAAGAGGCTGGACATACTCGCCTGGTTCTATGGTGGCTGGCATAGACGAAACCTTCGATGCCATGATTTACATCGGTTATCACAGCGGTGCTTCCTACAATGGTAATCCCCTGGCTCACACAATGAATACACAAAACAACTATATCCGTGTCAACGGAGAGAATGTTTCTGAATTTCATATGAATACATATATGTCTGCTCATTACGGTATTCCTGCAGTCTTTCTCAGCGGTGATGCGCAGATGTGCGATAAGGCAAAACAGCTGATTCCTTCTCTGGAAACTGTGGCAGTTAAGCATTGCATCGGAAATGCTACATTTAATATAAATCCTGCTAAGGCTTGCAGACAAATCGAACAGGGCGTTGAAGCTGCACTGAAGAAGCTAACCGAGTGCCGCATGTCCGGGGATCAGTCTTGCGACCCTAAATCCTATGATCCTAAATCTTATTCGCCAGAATCCTATGAGGTCGAAATCAACTTTAAGGAAGCTACCCCAGCTTACCGTGCCTCTTTCTATCCCGGCGTAACTCAGGTGGATTCAAAAACCGTCAGGTTCACTGCCGAAAACGCTTACGAGATGATGCGCACCTGCATGTTTATCTGGTAGGAAGCAAGCTGTAATAGTTCGTTGCGTGGTATTACCCCTTCAGAACAACAAAAAGGCAGCCTCATCAACGCCAATTAGCTCCGTTGATGCGACTGCCTTTCTTTTTTTATATATTTTTTCTTTATTCTTCCGAATCCATCTGCCCCAACTCGGCAAACTCGCCCAGCTTGTCTACTTAGCCTTCTTTGCGTCCTTGTTGAGATAATACAGCGGTGCACCTACGAAAGCAGCTCCGCCTAAAATATTTCCGATAGTTACAGGAATCAGATTAGTAACAAAGTAACCGTACAGATTCAGATTTCCCATCTGCTCAGCTGTAAAGCCATAAGCATCCATAGCCAGCTGCGCATATGCTGGAGTCTGAGCTGCAAACAGACCTGCAGTAATATAGTACATATTTGCAACACAGTGTTCGTAACCAGAAGTAACGAAAAGCATGATTACGAAGAAGCAAGCAAGCAGCTTACCGCTGATATCCTTAGCACACATAGCCATCAATACAGCTGCACAAACTAAGATGTTACATAAAATACCTGAAATTACACCCTTAGCGAATGTGATTCCAACCTTGCCTACTGCAATCTTTATAGTATACGCACCAAGCATACCGCCAGAATAATCAAACTGACCGCTCTGAGAAACCATCCACGCTAAGATTGTAGAACCTACCAGATTTCCAATCCAAACAACAACTAAAAGTCTGACAATCTGACCTACCTTCTGCTTCTTGTCCATTACGCTCATAGCCGCCAGACAGTCGCCGGTAAACAGTTCAGCACCCATCAAAACAACCATCATCAGACCAACTGGGAACACAACAGCCGCAACCAGTCTCGCCAAACCTACATCAGCCACAGTATGCGCTGCCACACTGCTGCCTGCCGCACCAAGGGCAATCATCATACCCGCTAAAATAGCCTTTCCAAACAATCTTCCATTCGACATGCTGACCTTTCCCTGGCAACCTGCGATATACTTTTCTAATACTTCTTTAATAGAGAAATAGCTTTCCAATTTTCCTCTGCCGCCCAAAGCTGACACACAGCAAGCATAAAATTCATTGCGCTGAGGGCCGGTTTAAGCGAACTCTCCTTTCTTCTTTCAGGTGAATTTTTCCTTTATTATAGCACAATTTCGACAAAAGATATATATTAAGTTTGCGAATTCTTTGTACTCAATTTTATACGCACTGACGGACTTCCTTCATGCAGGCAAGGAGTGCCTCTGCTTTCTCCGCAAAATCCTCTTCACCGCACATTGTCATCAGCTCACCGTCTTCTGTCAGCGTAATTTCATATTTCTCAGCAATCTGGCCGATTCCCTCACCGCCATCTGCCTTAGCAATTTCCATCAGGCTGAGACCATCATCTGTCAGATAGGTACTTCCATCTTTCTGGTTGACGATATACGCCTCCATATTATCACCGAAGCGATCCAATTCCTTGAATTCTACTCGTGCAGTATGGTCATACAGCACATAGATTTTTACATTTTCCTTCACCCATTCAGATGTGGTTTTCTGCATAATAGTATACAAATTCATTAGTTCATCTCCAATCCAACTTTTACATCTTCCACAGTCAGCATTCTCAGTTCTTCATCAGTTATATCAGTATCAGATGCAAGTCTGCTTGCCTGACTGTTTATAATCTTTTCGAACATGTTGCGCACTGTACGACCGTTTCCGAAGTTTTCATCACGAGTATCATACAGATCGTCAAATACCGCTCTGAGAAGCTCCTTAGCATCAGGTTCAAGCTCGTACCCATTGCTTTTGCAGCGAATCTGGAAGATTTGTTCCATCTCTTCACCGTTGTAGTCAGGGAAGTGAATGTACTTGTTAAATCTGGACTTCAAACCAGGATTGGAATTGATGAATTTTTCCATTAAATCATCATAACCTGCCACAATTACTATGAGCTGATCGCGATTATCCTCCATTGCCTTTAAGACCGTGGCAATACATTCTTTGCCATAGGAGTCGTTGTCACTGTCCACGAGAGAATACGCTTCGTCGATGAAAAGAACGCCGCCAATTGCAGACTGGATTACCTCGGCTGTCTTTATAGCCGTCTGTCCCTGATATCCTGCGATAAGTCCGCTTCGATCAACTTCCACAAGCTGTCCCTTCTCAAGCACACCGATGGATTTATACAGCTTCGCCAAAAGCCTTGCTATGGTGGTTTTGCCAGTTCCCGGATTTCCTGAGAAAACCATGTGATAGGAAAGTTCAGGTGCTTTCATGCCACGCTCTTTTCTCAGCTTGCACACTCTGATGAAATCCATCATGGTATGAATGTCTTTTTTCACCGCATCGAGTCCCACAAGCTCATCCATCTCAGCCAGAAGTTCTTCCAAGGTAGGCTCCGGCTCCGCAACCTCGGCGGTTTCCGCAGCCTCGGCAGTTTCCGCAGCCGCATTTTCCGATTCGGAAGCGCCCTCTAGCTTCAAATCGCTATTAGACAATCCCATCTCTGCACAAAGCTCTTCCAGCTCTTTTCCCAAGCTGCGCTGGGTATTTGTAATCATATTTGACAAATCGAAAATAGACATGTCGAAATAATCTCTTCCCATGCTATACCTCCATGCGCACTGCCAGACCCTGCGGTTCTACATCCTCCAGTCCTTCCAGATACCAATCGTCCTCAAACTTAATACGCGTTGTATGCCACTTTCCATCTACAAAAACGTCTATTACCGTCCCCGAAATCAAACTGCCCGATGTATCCCCATCTTCGAACAGGATTTCGAAACACATTCCGTTCATGTCGAAATTCAATGTACCTTCTAAAGCTGCATTATACATGTCTCGTCCTTTCTATTTTTCGCCTTTATGCCTTTATTTTTCGCACATCAAAATCTGCACCGCTTAGCTTCCACTTTCCCGCCTGCCGTATCTACATGCAGGAACGAGAACTCGCCACGATCTGAAAGGAACTCACCGTGGATGTTAATTTCAGTCTCATAGCGAGCGGCTAAATCCGCAAACAGCTGCAAATCCTGCAGAAACATTTCTGTCTCGCCTTCTAAAAGCTCTAATTCCTCTTCAAGTCTATAAGTGCCAGACTCACAATTCATCTCCAGCATAGAGAAAGTGGACTGCAAGTCATATTTTGCGGAGAAATCATCGACAAGTTTCGACAATTCTCGACGGAATTCGCCGCGCACGCCGGCGTCGTCAGTTCCGCCAACATCGCCCTCGCCGCCCTCGCCATCGTTCTCTGGCTCGCTTATAGCCATCTGGAAGCAGTATGTCTGCCACGGCTGGTTCAGAATGTCTTCCTCCTGCGATTCAGACCCTTCAATATTCTCAAACTCCATTGACTGGCCTCTGCCATCTGCAAACTGGTAGCAGCAAACCGGCTCGTCCGGTGTATAGAATTCACCATTTCGATAGTGAATAAACTGACCGAAATCATCAAGTTTGCCACCTTCGTCGAGAGCGTCCTGCTGAGATTTTTCCAAAAATCCCTGCCAATATGCCACACCATATGAAGTTTCCGATGCTACCTGAAGGCTGCAGTCCACCTGGAATCTGATGGTTTTGCCATCTGGAAGCTGGGACACTAAAACCGCCATGTCCTCTTCATCGTCCCAGTGGCTGTAGTCTTCTTCAATCAACTTAACTCGCGGCGCTCCATCAGCATCATCTGTAAAAATGTAACCACATTCCTTTGTGCTGATTTCATCATCTGTATATGCAATCTGTCCGTCAACTTCAAGCTCCATAGAGTAAATCTGCATACCGGACAGGCCATCCATCTTGTCAAACTGACGGATATATGCGGCCAGATGTTCTGCTGCAGTGCGAGTTCTTTCATTTTCATTGTGGAGGATAAGATCCTCCCTTATATCGATTTCATAACTCATACTTCTTTAATTCTAATTGTCTTATTTTCTATTCTTCTTCCGCTTCCACATTGAGACCGAACTCCTCTGGACGGAAACGTGGACAAACATTGTCATAAGATGCGATAACAGAAGCAGCTAATGTTGTACCGATTTCCATAGCTTCTTCCATGGTCTTTCCGTAAGTCAGACCGATTGCGATACCTGCGCAGTAAGAGTCGCCGGCACCGGTTGTATCCTTTACCTGCACCTTACGAGCTGGACAGAATGCTGTATTTCCATCTTTGTCTGCATAAACCGCACCATCTGCACCTAAGGTTACGATGAGGCAAGGAATGTTAGCTGCCACAACTTTTCCTGGGAGAATTTCACAAATTTCTTCTGCGGTCTTGGATTCGTAATCGTCAGCAAACAGAATACCTGCTTCCAGCTGGTTACAGATAAAGCAGTCGATATTCTGAATGAAATCACGACGCTGAGCTGCGATACCCATGTTGGAAACGAGGCCTACGACTTTTTTGCCGTGCTTCTTAGCTAAGTTAAGTGCAGTCTTTACTACATCCTTTTCGATGTCCATTTCGATTACAACAGAATCGCAGTTTGCGAAGATTTCGTCACCCTTTTCTTCCATTACTTCAATCAGAGGAAGCATGTCAGGTCGCTTGGAAATGGAACCTGCCAGGTCGCCCTTGTGGTCGAATACTGCAAGCCATGTACCCATGCTGTCTGGAACCACTGGAATATAGTCTGTGTTTACCTTATGATTTTTCAGCTTGTTGATAACAGCTGCACCCATAGGACCGTCATCTACGATGCCCAGATATGTAGGACGGAGTTCTACATTTGCGATATCTTCTACTACATTTCGAGCTACACCGCCGTGAACATATTCGATTCTGCCGATGTTTCTTCCTGTTGGCAGATACAGATCTTCTGGATAACCTTTAATATCTACGAATACTGCTCCGATTACTAAAATTCCCATAATTTTTCTCCTTTTTATATAACGCTTTCATTTTCGCTTTCGCTTTTTATCTAAAACATACACAGCTGGTCCGTTTCAGGAAGACCTTCGAACACCCCATGATTTCGCAGTCCTTCCACGGCAGTCTTGTTCAGCTTGCCTCTCTGAACCGCCTCTTCGATGGTATCGAATGGCTTCTCATTGTATGCTGCGACAAAAGATTTTGCCGCGGTTTCACCGACCCCAGCCACTGCTACAAACGGGAGAAGCACCTTTCCGTCCTCAACCCAAAACTTGGTAGCATAAGATTTTCCAAGGCGCGCAGGCTTGAAGGAAAATCCTCGGCTGTACATTTCATATATAACTTCATAAACTAAAATATCATCTTTTTCCTTCGGGGTCGCATTGTTGCCCTTTGCATGGATGTTATCTATTTCTTCAAGCACCGCTTCAGGTCCTCGCAGAGCCACTTCAGCATTGAAGTTGGCAACCACGCTGGTAAAGTGTGTGGCATAAAACTCCTGCGGATAGTATACCTTGTACCATGCCATTCGGAAGGACATCATAACATATGCTACCGCATGGGCACGAGGGAACATGTACTGAATCTTGATACAGGAGTCGATGTACCACTGCGGCACGCCGTGCTCCTTCATTACAGCCAGCTGCTCGTCTTTCAGCGGACGGTTTTTACGAACG
>CAZLJV010000066.1:0-8761 GCA_964559965.1 uncultured Oscillospiraceae bacterium
CTGTTCCAAAAATACAGTAATGAAAAGGGCAGTCAACGCAAAATCTATACCTTCGCTGTTGAAATTTATGAGTGAACCTATGACGGCACCTAAAACGGAACCGAAAATCCAGTATATCTGATTAAAGAATGATACAAAAAAATAGTAGTTTGTTCGTTCAGTTTCATCGATTCCAGGTGTATCGCCACATACAAGAGAATATGTTTCATCAGTAAGTGCAAATATGAGATAGGGCTTCCTTTTGCCAGCATTTTTATACTTTTCAAGCATAGAAATGCCATAAAATGCATGACGTGCATTGACCATAAGTGTGGTAAGCGCAGCTGTAATCAATGAAGTACCGCTTGTAAGCAGTCCTATGGCTACATATTGCATAGCGCCGGCGTAGATAAAAAGGCTCATGGCAAAAGCTAAAAGCGTGCTGTATCCGCTGGATTTCAGTATTATTCCGAACCCAAATCCAAGAACTACATATCCCGTCATGACAGGTATCGTAGATATAAATGCTTTTTTTACAGTTTCCTTAGATGCTTTAGATACTTTCTTCATTAGATGTATTCCTTTATGCCCACTTTTTAGCAATGGGAGCTGAGAATCAGCTCCTGTGCGCTTCTCAATGTAGTTTCCGTAATATTCGAACCACCGAGCAGCCGTGCAATCTCCTGAATTCGCTCCTGACTGCTTAGTTTTTCAACTGTAGTGAATGTTCTGCTGTCATCAGACTCTTTGTAGATACGGAAACTGTAGTCACCGCAAGCTGCAATCTGCGGCAGGTGAGTGATGCAGATAATCTGTCTGTGGCTTGAAATTTCCTTTAATTTGCGCCCTACAATGCTGGCTGTGATACCGCTTATACCTGTATCGATTTCATCGAATATAACTGTAGGAATGCGGTCGTAGGAGCTGATAATATTCTTGAATGCCAACATAATACGAGACATTTCACCGCCTGATGCAATTCGTGCAAGAGGCTTCAGCGGTTCACCTCGGTTGGTTGAAATTAAAATCTCCACCTGATCCATACCATTTTCTGTAGGCTTATCAAGCGGTGAAATTCTAATTTCCAGCTTAGCGTCCGCAAAATTAAGATCGACAAGCTCTGCCTGAATTTTTTCGGAAAGCTCGCTGGCACACTGCTTTCGTGCCTCGGAAAGAGCCGCACATGAAGTGCGCAGCTTGTGAGATGACTCCTTCAGTTCCTTTTCAAGTCTCGCCTTGTGCTCATCGAAATTTTCGAAAACACCCAATTCTCCAGAAATCTTATCATAATATTCCAAAATCTCTTCGATGGAATTACCGTATTTCTTTTTAAGTCCGTCAATCTGGCTCATGCGCAAAATCGCATTATCCAACTCGTCGGGATTGAAGGTGAGAGAGTCCTTTAGCTGTCTAAGCTGTTGCGCCACATCTTCAAGTCTGTAATAAATATCGCTGAATTCCTGACTCAAGGCTGCAATTTCAGATGAAAAGCCTGACGCTTCTTCGACAGCACGCATGGCACTGTGAATGCCATCCATCGCTGATGGTGTCTGATCGTAAAGAACGCCATACGCTTTTTCCATGCTCTCAAAGATCTTTTCACCGTTCTGAAGCATTGAAATGCGGTTCTCCAGTTCCACATCTTCGCCGGGTTTAAGATTAGCCTTCTCGATTTCATCTACCTCATATCGGATAAAGTCCATTCTTCTGAGATTCTCTTTTTCGCTGGACAGCAACTTACCGAGCTGGCTGCGCACCTGAGAGTACTTCTCAAAATCTCCACGAACGACTTCTTTTAACTCGTCAATGGTTTCGTGGCGGTAGGTGTCTACCAGTGTAATGTGCTGCTCTGGATTGAGCAGAGACTGATTGTCATACTGTCCATGAATGTCAGCTAACTTGCGAGAAACCTGATTGAGCTGGGCAAGTGTTACGATATCGCCGTTGAGCCTGCATAAATTCTTACCTGCAGCGGAAAGCTCGCGCGTAATCACAATTTCTTCGCCATCAAGTTCGCCAGCCAGCTGTATTACTGCTTTTTCAGCACCGCTGCGAACATAAGAGGAATCTGCTCTGCTTCCAAGAGCCAGACTGATGGCCTCGATTACGATGGACTTACCAGAACCGGTTTCACCTGTTATGATATTAAGACCTTCTTCGAAATCAATTTCCGTATTTTCGATAATTGCAAAATTACGAATACTAATGTGTCGTATCATGCTTTACTTTCCTCTCATCTGAAGCATATTCTGGAATTCCTGAATGATTTCAGGAATGGAATCTGTGGAGTCTGCAATAAGCAGGATAGTATTATCTCCGGCAATAGATCCGATGATATGTGGAAGACCACTGTTGTCAATGGCTTCTGCTGCAGCAGCGGCACAGCCGGAGAGAGTCTTCACCACAACTAAATTTCCTGAAGATGCGAAAGATGTGATTGTTTCTCTGAAAATCTTAACGAATCTATCGGACACAGGCATGTCCTTAGACTGGTTCAAAGCATATTTGTATTTTCCACTGCCGGTTTGTGTCTTTACGAGCTGTAAATCCTTGATATCTCTGGAGATGGTAGCCTGCGTAACCTCAAAACCACTTTCTCTAAGCAGTGATGCAAGTCTCTCCTGTGTATCAATCTCATATGTGTTAATTAATTCAATAATCTTATTCTGTCGTGAATAACGCATAATAAATCTCCTTTCCAACACGGATGATTTATGTGAATTGTACCATATAAACATTGATATTTCAAGTGATTCGGGTAATTTTAATAAAAAAGATATTTGTGTATGCTGATGAATAAATAATAACAAATTATTGTATAAATAAGTATGGACAAACAAGTGTTCGCATGGTATAATGGTTTGGAAGATATTATATGTCGAGGTGAATTATGAGGATTTTGGGGATAGACCCAGGGTATGCTATTTTAGGATATGGCATTTTGGATAAAGTTGGGAATCGCTTTCAGCCAGTTACTTACGGTTCGATTCTCACTGATGCGAGCATGGAAATGCCGGAGAGACTTAGGATTCTCTATGATGAACTTAAAAAAATAATAGATACTTATCAGCCCGATGAGGCTGCTATAGAAGAACTTTTTTTCAATAACAATGCGAAGACTGCCATTCTGGTAGGTGAGGCGAGAGGCGTAGCTGTTTTAGCTTGTGCTCATGGAAATCTAAAAATAAGCGAGTACACGCCGCTGCAGATAAAACAGGCTTTAGTTGGTTATGGGCGTGCAGATAAGAAGCAGGTTCAGGCTATGGTTAAGGCGATTTTGAATTTAGATGCAGTTCCTAAGCCTGACGATACTGCGGATGCACTGGCGGCAGCAATTTGTCACGGACACTCAGCAGGAAATGATCGCCTGAAACAGTTGATGGGTAAATAGAAAGATTAGATGAGGTTGTAACGGAATGATTCGATATATAAAGGGCATCTATGCCATGACCTTTGAAAACAGCATAATAGTTGAGAATGCAAGCGGAATCGGATTTGAGATTTTTCTTCCGGCTGGTTCGCCGCTATATCGCTATGGCGAAGGTGAAGAAATTATGGTTTACACAGCAGGAAATGATCGCCTGAAACAGTTGATGGGTAAATAGAAAGATTAGATGAGGTTGTAACGGAATGATTCGATATATAAAGGGCATCTATGCCATGACCTTTGAAAACAGCATAATAGTTGAGAATGCAAGCGGAATCGGATTTGAGATTTTTCTTCCGGCTGGTTCGCCGCTATATCGCTATGGCGAAGGTGAAGAAATTATGGTTTACACATCTATGGCAGTGAAGGAAGATGATATCAGCCTTTATGGATTCCATAACAGAGAGGCTTTGGAATTGTTTGAGCTTTTGATTACTGTGAATGGAATCGGTGCGAAGGCAGCCATGGCTATTTTAAGCGCTCTTTCTCCGGAAGAACTGCGACGTGCAATCCTGTTTGAGGATGCTAAAGAAATTAGCCGTGCCAATGGCGTAGGAAAGAAAACTGCCGAGCGAGTTATACTTGAATTAAAGGAAAAGGTAGGAAAGCTGTCTGACCGCATTGGCGATGGCGATATCCCTATCAGTCATGATTCTGCTATGGGTGCAGCAACTGGTGCGGATGAAACCCGAGGTGATAATCGTCTGGAGGCTGTAAGCGCTTTGATGGCACTGGGTTACTCTAAGGCAGAAGCATATTCGGCTATTTCACAGGTTACAGAAGATGGACTGAGCAGCGAAGAATATATTAAGAAAGCTCTGAAACATTTATTCTAAGAGCTGGGAGGATTTTTAATGGAAAACGAACGAATTACATCGGTAGATGTGAAGGCGGGAGAACAGAAACAGGAGGCAGGACTTCGACCGCAGCATTTGGCTGATTATATAGGGCAGCAGAGTGCGAAGGAGAATCTGAAGATTTTTATAGAAGCAGCCAGACTACGAGGTGAACCGCTGGATCATGTTTTGTTTTACGGTCCTCCAGGACTTGGTAAGACCACTCTTGCAGGAATTATTGCCAACGAGTTGGGTGTAGATATTAAGATTACATCAGGTCCGGCCATAGGCAGAGCAGGGGATTTAGCGGCGATTCTTACAAATCTCAATGAAAATGATGTTTTATTTATAGACGAAATTCATCGCCTTAACAGATCTGTAGAAGAAGTTTTGTATTCCGCGATGGAAGACTATGCGCTGGACATCATAATCGGTAAGGGACCGTCGGCAAGGTCGATTAGACTTGACCTTGCTAAGTTTACATTGATCGGTGCGACTACTCGTGCAGGCAGCTTATCTGCACCGCTTAGAGACCGTTTCGGTGTAATAAGCAAATTTGAAATGTATACTACAGATGAGCTTAAAAAGATTTTAGCTCGTACTGCGGGTATTTTAGGAGTAGAGGCTGAGGATGAAGCCCTTATGGAGATGGCGAAGCGCTCAAGAGGCACACCTCGAGTAGCAAATCGTATGTTAAAACGAATCAGGGACTTTTCACAAGTGCGAGGAAATGGTATAATAGACTTAGATATCACCAGAGAAGGGTTAGAAGCCTTGGGTGTCGACGAGCTTGGACTGGAACGTATTGACCGGGAAATCCTTCGTGCTATTATCGAAAGATTCAATGGAGGTCCAGTGGGTATCGATACTATTGCAGCTTCTATCGGAGAAGAAAGAGTAACTATCGAGGATTCTTCCGAGCCATATCTGATTCAAGCGGGATTACTATACCGTACACAAAAAGGCAGAATGGTATCGTCTCTGGGATATAAACATCTGGGCATAGCGATGCCAGAAAACAGAGAGGAATAGATATAGATGCATATTGATGATTTTGATTATAATCTGCCAGAGGAATTGATTGCGCAGACACCAGCCGAGAAAAGAGATTTTTCCCGGCTTCTTGTGGTTCATAGAAATGATGGAAGTATAGAACATAAACATTTCTATGATATAATTGACTATCTTCACGAAGGAGACTGCTTAGTATTGAATAATTCCAAGGTTTTGCCTGCAAGATTATTCGGTGTAAAAGAAGGCACTGGAGCTAAGGTGGAATTTTTGCTTATTAAGCGAATTGAAGGCGACACTTGGGAAACAATGGTCAGACCAGGAAGAAGATTAAAGGTTGGCGATACTGTATTGTTCGGCACAAATGGTGCTGCTGAGCAGAAGGAAGGCGACCGCAAGTTCAAGGCTACAATTAAAGATTATGGTGAAGATGGCACTCGTATAGTTGAATTTGAATACGATGGCATCTTCATGGAACGTCTGGAAGAATTGGGAGAAATGCCGCTTCCACCTTATATCGAAAGAAGAAATAATAGCGAAGATAAGGACAGATACCAGACTGTTTATTGCAAGAATGAGGGGTCGGTAGCTGCACCTACAGCGGGACTTCACTTTACAGACGAACTTCTCGAGAAGGCTAAAGAAAAGGGCGTAAAGATTGCCTATGTTACGCTCCATGTGGGAATCGGCACATTCCGCCCAGTTAAGGTTGAAAAGGTTGAGGACCATCACATGCACTTCGAAGAATATTTTGTTGAGGAAGAGGCAGCGAAGACTATCAATGATACAATACTTCAAGGCGGAAGAATCGTTTCGGTGGGTACTACTTCGACTCGTACAGTTGAAAGTGCTGCTGAATTCGACGAAGCCAGCGGCAAGTATTTAGTCAAGGCTGGAGCTGGTTCCACAGGCATATTTATTTACCCAGGCTACGAATTTAAGATTATTAAATCACTGATTACAAACTTCCACCTGCCTAAGTCTACTTTGCTGATGCTGATTTCAGCACTGTACAACAGGGAGGCAATATTGGATGTTTATGATATAGCTGTTCGCGAAAAGTATCGCTTCTTCAGCTATGGGGATGCTATGTTTATTGAATAGAAAATAGAAAACAAGAAATGGAGAATGTTATGGATAAGATTTTGAGAGACAAGATGTTAGAAGACCTGCAGAAAGTGGTGCGTATTCCAAGCGTGTCTTCTGACAAGGAAAATGTAGAAAAGGCACTGGACTGCTTTTTAGGACTGGCTGCCGACATGGGTTTCCACACAGAAAAGCTGGTTAACGGTCAGATTGGTATCGTGGAAATGGGCGAAGGCGAAGAAGTATGCGGTATTCTGGTGCATTTAGATGTAGTTGATGTTGGAGATACTGCACTTTGGGATGTGGAGCCGTTTGATGTCACAATTAAAGATGGTAAAGTATACGGCCGCGGTGTTTTAGATGATAAGGGTGCTGCAATCATGTCCCTGTATGCTATGAAGGCAGTAAAAGACAGCGGCAAGCCTCTCCACAAGAAGATTAGAATGATTATCGGAACTCAGGAAGAAGTAGAATGGTTAGATATGTACGAATATGTAGAAAAGTATGAACTTCCTGATTACGCATTTACTCCAGACGGACACTTCCCAATCGGAAATATCGAAAAAGGTTACTATGACCTGTTTATGGAATTCGCATATGACGAAAAAGATTTGGAACCAGCAGGTGAGCTGCCTAAGATTGTTGCAATCGAATGCGGTGTAGCTCCAAATATCGTACCTGAAATGTGTACAGTTGTGCTGAGCAATGGTGAAATCGTAACAGCAGAAGGTCTGGCTGCGCATACTTGTCTGCCTGACAAGGGTGTGAATGCACTGTTCAAGATGAAGGAAAAGTTAGATGCTGAATACAAACTTGCAGACAACACTTGCAAGAAGATTATGGACATGCTCTATGATAACTTCAGCGACTTCGTAGGTGCTAAGCTGGGACTGGATTCCAAGGACGAATACTACTTAGGCGAATACATTCATAAAAACATGTATACACCATCTGTTATTAAGTCCACAGAAGATTGTGTAGAAGTGGCAGTAAATGGCAGATTTTCATATACGACAACTAAGGCAGAAATTCAAACTGTATTCGAAAAGCTTTGCGAAGAATATGGTGGTAAGATTGTTGGTGAGGACTACCTGCCAGCTGTATTCGTAAGCAAAAATGCACCATATATCAAAGAACTGGCTAACGCATACGAAAATGTTACCGGAACAGAGGCTGAATTCGTAATCGGATACGGCGCATCTTACTGCAAGGCTATGCCTAACATGGTAAGTTTTGGTCCAATCTTCCCTGGTGAAGAAGATGTTTGCCATAAGTCCAACGAATATATGTCACTGGATAAGATGGAGCAGATGTACGAGATTTTGGAACAGTGCATCGGCAGCATTGCATGCAGTGAAGAATCTATGAAACCTGAAGAAGCATAAGATAACGCAAGGAGAGAGAAGAAAAGGAGGGTGCCGCAGGTATCAGCGGCACAGAAGACTATGAAACATGCAGTAACTTATGAACTGATAAAGAAGGACGAGAGAACTCGTGCTCGTCGTGGTGTCGTTCATACACCTCACGGCGATATTCAAACACCAGTATTTATGCCGGTAGGAACGCAGGCAACAGTAAAGGGTATGCGTCCGGAACAGGTTAAGGAACTGGGAGCAGAAATCATACTTTCCAATACATATCATCTGTACCTGAGACCAGGTCATGATATAGTTAAGGAAGCAGGCGGTCTGCACAAATTTATGAACTGGGACAGAGCAATCCTGACAGACAGCGGCGGATTCCAGGTATTTTCACTTGGAAAGATGCGTAAAATTACCGAAGAGGGCGTTAAGTTCCGTTCTCATATTGACGGTTCTGCGCACATGATTACACCAGAAAAGTCCATGGAAATTCAGAATGCACTTGGTTCAGACATCATGATGGCATTTGACGAATGTACGCCTTATCCGGCAGACTGGAGATATGTAAAGGACTCTCTGGATCGTACAAACCGTTGGCTGAAGCGCTGCAAAGACTATCATCAAGACTGGGAACGCCAGTCTCTGTTCGGTATCATGCAGGGCGGTATGTATAAGGATTTGAGAAAAGAAAGTGCGAAAGCCATCGTAGATATGGATCTTCCAGGCTACTCCATCGGCGGCCTTTCCGTGGGCGAACCTAAGGAACTGATGCTTGATGTGCTTGATGACTGCGTAGAATATCTGCCAGCAAACAAGCCAAGATATCTCATGGGCGTAGGAAGCCCAGACTACCTGTTCGAAGGTGTAGAGCGCGGTGTAGATATGTTCGACTGCGTACTGCCAACTCGAATTGCACGCCATGGCTTAGCTATGACATCTCACGGACGCGTGCAGATTAAGAATGCCAAGTATGCCCGTGATTGGGAACCGTTGGATAAAGAATGCGATTGCTACACTTGCCGCAACTACTCTAAGGCATATCTGCGCCACCTGTTCAAAGC
>CAZLJV010000067.1:0-8735 GCA_964559965.1 uncultured Oscillospiraceae bacterium
GCTTTATATAGGGCAGAGGGGCTGGATTATAGATGAAAAACAGGTTGAGAAGTTTTTGCGAGGCTGTGACGGTGCGCTTGCAGGCGGGCAACCGGCTGCTGATGCGTATGCAGACGATGAGCTAACCGTGGATTTGCGGAAGGAATTGCGAAGTGATGATGGCGTGGATTTCAATCGAATCATGGAAGCGCAGGAAAAGCGTCTCATCGAGCATGCTTTGAAAAGAGAGGGTACGACCAGAAAAGCTGCGGAGTACTTGAATATGTCGCAGGCTACGCTGGCGAGGAAAAAAGTCCGCTATGGCTTGTAGCGCGGGCATTTGTAATCATGGTTGCCACTTTTGGCAAAAATCATGAAATTTGGCAAAAGTGGCAACATTTTAGCACATCATTAATTTTAGTACATTATTCTTGGCGAATCTCTTAGCGCATCATCTTAGTCTGCAGCAGGAAATCTGCTTTCGCCTGTTCTAATTCCGCTAAACATTCCTGAATCACGATTTCAATCTGCTGATCGCTTGCTTCTATATAATCTCTTTCGCAGATTGCTTTCATAGCTGTTTTGAGAACTGCAATCTTCATATCTCCGCATAAAAATGCTGCGTTTGCGGACCAGGCTTCGTTAAATGCATCTTTCAAAGATGGTCTGATGGACATTGTAAATTACCTCCGATGTGTCTTTTTTGTAGTAGTTTAGGTGTTATGCTATATTATTAAGCATAAATCGTGCCAACTGCTTGCGAACGATTGAGGTGGTTCGCATTTTGCCGAAATACGGTTGAACATCGCCGAAAATCCGCAAAATACCTGCGATTTTCGGTCCTTTACCTCGCTGAGCGGGAATAAGGCAGCAAAAAAAGTGTATGCACTGTGACTCAAATATGAATCACAACGACCCAAAAGTGAATCAAAAGTCAGGACCTGCATCATTATTGAATCGCTCGGCTCACAACCACCGCAGCATTCTATGCTTCTTCTGGACCAAAGAGCTGAACGCCGTAATCTTCTTCGCAATCAGCGTTCATGCAAACAACAACAGACTCGGATTTGGAAGTTGGCACATTTTTACCAACATAATCAGCACGAATGGGTAACTCGCGGTGGCCACGGTCGATTAAAACTGCGAGCTGTATGGTGGCAGCACGGCCACACAAAGAGATCGCATCAAGGGCGGCACGCACGGTGCGGCCAGTATATAAAACATCATCGACTAAAATCACATTGCAGCCAGTTACGTCAAATGGCAGCTGCGGCACAGGTGCTTGTGCAGGAGTGTTCGCAGGCGTTGGTGCAGTGCGCACCAACGCATTGCAGTCATCACGAAATGGGGTAATATCGAGCGCTCCGACAGGCACGGAAACTCCTTCGATAGCCAAAATGTTTGATGCTAAAATCTTTGCCATAGGGAGTCCCCCACGCTGAATCCCAACTAAAACGATGCTATCCGCACCCTGATTTCGCTCCAAAATCTGATGGGCAATACGCTTCAGTGCACGACTCATATCGTTGGAATTCATCAAGTTTGCTCGTAGTTTCATAAATTAGACTCCCTTCTAAAACGCCCTAAAGACGAAAAATACAGTATGACTAAAGAATATAATGTGGGTGGACTTTTGTCAAGAAAAACTGTATAATGTATAATAAAAGAAAAAGTAAAATTAAGAGATGGGAGTAGGCAAATGAGCGATTTAGTTTTATATTTAGGCATTACATTCATCGGATTTGTTATCGGCAGCAAATTCAGAAATAAAAAGGAAGCATTCGGCTGGACTTCGAGGGTGCAGATGGTGGCACTGATTATACTGGTTTTGGTAATGGGTATGCGCATGGGCTCCAACGAAGAAGTAATCAGCAACCTTAGTACAATCGGCGTGTCCGCATTCATAATGACAGTGGTTATCATCTGCTGCTCTATCCTGGCTATTTTTTTGGCACGAAAGGTGCTTCGAATCGACAAGCTGGGACGCATGCAGGACGGCAAAACCGTAGAATCACTTAGCAAAACATCTGCAGCCAGCACATCTTCTGCCGGAGGCGATGACGAGGCTGGGGAGAGCAGTAATTCCACAACCATTGCTATAATCGCATCTGTAGTTATCGGTATGGCATTTGGATATCTGGTTATCAGAAATATTTTTGCGGGTAATATGGAACAGTTCGATTCCATGGCCGGAATGGGAATTAAAATCGGACTTTGCCTGCTGCTCATATTTATAGGTTTAGACTTAGGCCTTGATGGCACAGTTGTAGAAAACTTTAAGAAGGTTGGACTGAGAATTCTCGTGTTCCCAGCAGTAGTAATTGTGGGGACCTTGGGCGGGGCAGCGCTTTGCTCACTGTTCATGGATCTGTCGCTGAAAGAATGTCTGGCAATCGGTGCAGGTTTCGGATGGTACTCTTTAGCTCCTGGAATTATCATTGAAAACGGATATGTAACAGCAAGTGCAGTTTCATTCCTGCATAATGTAATGCGTGAACTGTTTTCAATCATCTTCATTCCAATCGTAGCACAGAAGGTTGGATATATCGAAACAACAGGAATGCCTGGTGCCGCAGCTATGGACGTGTGCCTTCCAATCGTAGAAAAGGCAACACGCAGCGACATCGCAGTATATTCCTTCGTATCTGGCGTAATTTTAAGTATCGCAGTTCCAGTGCTGGTACCGCTGATACTGGGACTGTAGAAGTATTTATAAAAAAGGCTCACAGCATTGAGAAAACTAATGCAGTGAGCCTTTTTTTATTGTGCATGTAAATCCACAGGTTTCAGTGGATTTATTCGATTGATTTCAGCGATTCCGTCATGCTGACTTTAGCCAGCTTGCGGCGCATTACTAAGTTTACGATAAAGGCAAATACGAATGTAAGCACGATTCCCAGAACATAGCTTAAAGGTGCAATGTGAATGTCGAAACTTATCATGTCAATTTTGACTTTAGACATTACGAAGGCATGGAGTGCTTTGCCAAGTGGGAGACCGACGATGGCTGCTACCGCTGTCAAAAGCACATTTTCTCGGAATACATACTGGGCGGTTTCGCTGGCGTAGAAGCCGAGGACTTTGATGGTAGCGATTTCACGAATTCGCTCTGTAATATTTATGTTCGTTAGATTGTAAAGAACGATAAATGCCAAAATCCCTGCGCAGGCTACGATTACAAGCATAATGTAGTCCATGCTCTTCATCATATTGTCGATACGGTCACGGAAATCGCTGGTGACGCTGACTGCGGCCACATTTCGTGCATTCATAAGCGCTGTGCTGTCTCCGTGCGGATCTGCTAACTCGCCGTTTTCATCGGATATGCCTATGACGAAGGCGGAATTCTTTTCTAAATGACCCCACTGGTTTTCGTAGGTTTCTTCATTTATATACAAATAATTATTTACATAGTTATCGCAAAGGGCGACTATTTCAACTGTCATTTCACGCATATCGCTGTCGTAGACAGTCAGCATATCACCTACGGACAAGTCCATATTCTCTGCCAAATTGCTATTTATAACGCCTTGACCGTCTGTAGGCCATAGGATGGCACCGTCGTCATTTATCAGTTCGATGAAGTTGGAAGTGTCATCTTCCTCGCTGCAAACCACCAGATTAACTGACTTGGTGAGGCCGTTAGCTCGGGCATCGACAGAACTGGTATACATGAAAAGGCAGTCGCTAAGCACAGATTTTGATTCGTCAAGGAAACGCTGCTGGTCGGCTTCTTCCATATCTTTTTTGAAGGATACGGTGTAGTCAACATGGTAGATATTGTCATACTGTGCCGAAACCACATTGGCGATGGAGTCCTTTACACCGAGGCCTGTGATGAGCAGGGCAGTGCAGCCGCTTATGCCGATTACCATCATTATGAAACGCTGGCGATAACGGAAAGTATTTCTGATGGATACTTTGACGAGAAAGCTGAAGCGGTTCCATAAAAACGGAATATATTCAAGCCAGATTCGTTTGCCTGCCTGGGGTGCTTTAGGGCGAATGAGCTGTGCCGGAACTTCACGAAGTTCGGACATGCAGCACCAAAGGGTTGTGCCCACGCAGCATAATACTGAAACTATCAGGGACAGAATGCCTAAAATCCAGTCATATTTGAACTTGATAGCAGCGAAACCGTACATCATGCCGTACGCATCCCAAACTACCCACGGGAAGATGTGGATTCCTATGAAAAATCCCACGATAGCTCCGATTACAGCGGCACTTCCGGAATATATGATGAATTTGCTCATAATCTGGCCACGGCTGTAACCCAGTGCCTTCAAAACACCTATCTGCGTGCGCTGTTCATCTATCATACGGCTCATGGTGGTCATACATACCAGTGCAGCCACCAACAGGAAGAAAACAGGGAAGACGCTTGCGATTGCATCGACGATTTTCGTATCATTCTCAAAACATGCATATCCGATGTTTGTATCTCGGCCCAGAACATACATAGATGGGTAGGTGATATCGTCTAAGTCGTCTTCTGCTTTTCGAAGTTCTTTGCGTGCGTCGGCGATTTCCTTTTCACCATCTGCTATTTCTTTTTCGCCGTCATCCAGTTCAACACGGGCAGAATCCAGTTCAGCCTGACCGTCTTTAAGTGCTTTTTCGCCGTCTGTCAGTTCTTTTTCCTTGGCGTCCAATTCACTTTCGCCTGCTGTAAGCTGGGTGAGGGCTGAGGAAAGTTCTGTTTCTGCAGCTGCAATCTGCGTTTCGCCTGTCTGTATCTGGGAAAGGGCTGCATCAAGCTGTGCTTTAGCTGGTGCCATCTGTTGGTCGATTTCAGCCTTTTGGGCCGTAGCCTGTTCATCGGTCAACATTCCTGCTGCCAAAGCCTGATCGACTTGCGCATATGCGCTGTCACGCTGTGTTTCGAATTCCAGAAGTCCGGCTTCATATTCAGTGCGAGCATCTGCGATATTTTGCTTATTGGTATCGAGCTCAGCCTTGCCTTCTTCATATTGTTTTCTGCTTTCGACAAGAGTTTCACGGCCGGAGTTTAACTGCTTTCGTCCATCGGCGAGTTTTTGACGGTTTGCATCAAGCTCAGCCTGACCGCTGGCAAGTTCTGCACGTCCAGACTCAAGCTGTGCCTTAGCATCTTCAAGCTCAGCTTCAGCTTCATCTATTTCGGCCTTCGCATCTGCCAAAGCTTCTTCAGCATCGCCTATTACAAGATCATATCGTCTGTCGCCGCACTGGTCGAGGACTTCTTCCAGACGCTTTTCGATAACTTTTGTATTAGCTTCGTACTCGTCAGAAAAAATGGTGAAATCGTCCGCATAGTCTATGTAAACTTCGGTGTAAATATCGCTGTTCCAAGCCTCTTTTGGAAGGTAGATGAAGCAGGATACAGAGCCGTTTCCCAGTGATGTGGAACCACGCTCGAAGTTTAGGTATTCGGGGGAGTCGATAAGTCCCACTAACTTGAATTCATCGCTGTTGAAAAGCTCAAGTGTATCGGAATCGTTTGAGTCTGTCAGCTGCAAAATCGTACCCAAGTCGCTTTCGCTGAAATATCTGTAGTCTCCCACGAATTCATTTTCGTTTTCAGGCATGCGGCCAGCCTTGAGAGAAAGCTGATTTACGCTTTCTAAAATAGTGTGAGCCTTAGCTACATGTTCGCCTTCGGCGTCACTGGCACTAGGCACAGAATTGTCACTTACGTCAGCGTCAGATGCGGTGCTGTCACTTAAAGCAAAGAGCAGGTCAGTTGACCACGAACCTTCCGCAGACTTAATGCCTTCAACTTCCTGAAGTTTGGCTACATCTTCCTCTTCAAGACCCAGCGTAGTCATCAGCTCGCAGTCGTAGAGGTTGTATTTATGAACATAGATGTCGCCGGTGAGAACGAAGTCGGAAGTACACATTTTGAGCCCGCAAAAGAAACCAACGCCCAAGGCAACTATGGCTAAAATGGCCGCCCAGCGCCCGAAGCTGCTGCGAATCTCTCGAAAGGTATTTTTTTTCATCGCTTGTTTCATCGTCGGTCACCTACCATTCAATCTGCTCGATTGGGATTTTGTGAGCGTTGCGCTCTACTGAAGTCACCGTGCCGTTTTTTACATGAATAATTCGATCAGCCATAGGCGTAATTGCCTGATTGTGAGTGATGATAACGACGGTCATACCTGTCTCGTGAGCCGTGTCCTGCAGAAGCTGTAAAATCGATTTACCTGTATTGTAGTCCAGCGCCCCAGTCGGCTCGTCGCAAAGCAGAAGTTTCGGATTTTTTGCTAATGCTCTGGCGATTGCTACACGCTGCTGTTCTCCGCCTGAAAGCTGAGCCGGAAAGTTGGAAAGACGATGACCCAAGCCGACTTTTTTCAATGCTTCTTCGGAATCCATAGGATTCTTGCAAATCTGCGTAGCCAGGGATACGTTTTCTACAGTTGTAAGGTTCTGCACCAGATTGTAGAACTGGAACACGAAACCGATTTCATGGCGGCGATAAGTTGTCAGCTGGCGCTGAGTGTAGGTGGATATGTCTTCGCCATCAAGCCACACATGGCCAGAGGTGAGGGTATCCATTCCGCCTAAAATATTTAAAAGGGTGGTCTTGCCTGCGCCGGAAGCCCCGACGATGACACAGATTTCACCCTTTTCTATCTCAAAAGAAGTGTCTCTCAAAGCCTCTATAGCCACTTCTCCCATTTGATATACTTTTTTCACATTTTCGAATTTTACAAAAGCAGACATGAGTTCCTCCTGTGATTTTGATATGTGTATTATAACATATTGTCTAATTTTTTAGAACAACGAAACGCTGTTTCCAAGCGGAAAATATGCAAAAAAAGCTGAACAGAAGCAAGGAAAAAAGGAACACTGAGGTCTCCTTATTAGCTGCTATGAGGCTGCTATTTGACACTGAAAAGGGGAGTGTCAAAAATAAGCCTAAGACTCCGCACACGGTCAGCCGATTAAGAGACTGCGCAAAATGTGTTTTGCCATAAAGGTAGTAGGTCAGCACGGAGAGCGTGACTGGCAGTCCGCCGGCGGCGAGGAAAAGTAACGGCAAGCCGATGATGGAAAAAAATTGCTGCGGCATTGCGGTGGGAAGGCATAAAAAAATCAGTGGCAGCAGGCAGAGTATGAGCAGGAGTACGCAACCGGAGAATACGCCTCTGCGTGAGATGAGGTGGCTGGTAAGGAGTGCGCCGAAGGCGAGGAGCAAGGCGGCGAGTGCAGACAGTAGCTCAGCGAGTGCGTGTGAAGGTGCTGGTGCAGGAACCAATGATAAATTTATAGCATGACTGCCGGATGCTGCGCCGACGAGCAAAATTTCTGTGCAGATTGTTATTGTCAAAAGCGTGATGAAAAAGCATGGCTTTATGAAACGGTTGCGCTTACAAGCTGTCAGTGGATCGGGCAGTCTCAGTAACGAAAAGTCTTCGTTTTCGGGAAATGCCATTATGCCGGCGATGAGTATAACAAGAGCTGTGATGTGTGATGATGGGAGCAGGCTGAAAAGCGTGGTGAATATGAAGCTGGAAATGAAGAAAAGGCCGTAGAATTCTCCCCAGAATCTGGCGCTGCTAAGTGGGAAGAATCTCTGCATGGATGCAAACGAGAGGTAGATCGCTGCAGCCGAGGTAAAGCCAAACAGGAATGGGGCTGCAGATGTGTTTTGCGTTGTGAATGTGATTAGGGCAAGCATTAGTGTGAAAAGTTGGAATCGGCGCTGCGTGAGAAACTGGGATAGTTTGCCGCAAAAGGGCAGGGCAAATGAAAGTGTGAGAAGGAAAATAAGCGGGTTCGATTGGAGCTGTGGCAGGATTTGCAGTACGAGAAGGGAATTTAGGGATAAATAAATAGCTGTAATTGGTCTTGATTGCTGAAAAAATCGCAACATGTTCACATTCCTCCGAATTTTTATGGTATAATCAGTTTGTAACAGAATGAGAATAAGTATTCATTAATATAGTAAATAAAAAAAAGTAAACAAACGAAAATTGTAGGAAACGCAGTTGAGCGGTTTGAGGTGAGATATGTTGGAATCTATAAAGGAATTTATAAATGGAAATGAAGGAATGGTTTTATTGGGTGCAGCCATAGTTGCAGTTATAGTAATTATCTTCATTATATTGCGACTGGTGGAGAGAAGCCACATTCGTAAGACTTCAATCTTCCGTGTGAAGAAGAATAAATATAAAAGTAGACTTGGAAAAAAGAATATTAAGTATTAGGTGATACATAGCAGTTTTTTATGGGCAGTCCCCGCCCGGCCGTAAGGCCGGCGGGGGCTGCTTTTTAGTTTTTGGAATCAGAATCTATATCCGTTGGTTTCACAGCATTGACAGGCGACAGATGGTGCGGAAGATGGTGGCAGAGATGGTGCGGAAGTTGTTATGGAAGTGGATGGATTTGATAATGATTCGCAGCAGCAGGTGTCTACGGTGAACGGGTCGCAGGAATCGCACTGGCCTACATTGTCGCATGGAACTGGAACTTCTGATGCCTGGAGTCTGAAGAGAGTCTGTCTGGTGGTTTGGAGGTTGATTTCAGGTGTGAGAACCAGAGTAGCTGTGAGAGCCACCGTAGGAACTTCTTCTACGACGGTAACTGTGAGGGACGGATTTTGGAGGGAGACACAGGTGCAGAAATCGAATGAGAGGGTCGGTGATACACCGCCGGTCTGACAAGGAATTTCTACGCAGTTCATGGCGAAGTTGTCAGCTCCGGTGATAGTGATGCCGCCGCCGGTAGCTGGAATGGTCTGCATGCAGCAGTGGAATGAGCATGTG
>CAZLJV010000068.1:0-8576 GCA_964559965.1 uncultured Oscillospiraceae bacterium
TAATGTGGTCAGCATCAACTCCACTTTCCAGTAGGTGATGATAAAACAGATTATTGTCCTCCATATCGTCCTCATCTATTGCTTTGTCTGCGATAAATTCTTTGTGTCCTTCACCAATGCGATAATAGATGCCGCTATACTCCAGAATGTTGCCGGAGAAAATTGGCTCTGTGTAATTTCATTCTACTGAAAGAGGGCATAAAATACATTGAGCGTGGATTGAGCAGAAATTGAGCAAAAAAGAAAAGCAGCCACGCACCGTAGTGAATGACTGCTAGAGGGAGGTGCGTGGTGTCGCAAGAAAGAGTGCTCCAATCAATGTAATCGTCCAGCGAAGTCTGTCCTGTACGTTTGGTATATCTTCATAATTCTGATTTGGCTCTTTTCTGCTTTTGGGGATTGGTTTGGAACCATAAACGCATCTGTGAGAGGATAGCATTCTCAATGCACCGGGCAGCATAAGTAGCGAGCCGAGTACTTTTCGTACGGGTATAAGTATTCACCGCTTTGATTAACCCGATGGTGCCGATGGAAATCAGGTCGTCTTGGCTGTAGACGGAACCAGTATATTTCTTTGCGATATGTGCAACCAGGCGCAGGTTGTGCTCGATCAAAATATTTCGTGCCTGCGGTATATTTTGCTCCATTTGCTGTACATAGAATCGTTCTTCTTTTTCGGTCAGTGGTTTCGGAAAACTTGCGCTCATATATGTAACCCCCTCTGCCTGATATTTACTTTATGCAACAGAAGGGGCGAGCGTGCCTGACTACTCGAAAGACGGTCAGGCTGGCCTGTACCTTTCGGCAGGGCGGACTTTCTATCTTAGCACTTTTCGAAAGACATACAGTCGGTGCACTGTTCCTGCTTAGGATTTGCCTCGTGGGTACTGATTGTGATGGTATCCAGAGTGCACAGGTTCTGCGCCTTTTCGTGATGCTTGCACTGGTTTACAGTGCAGCGGATTGTCTGATTACAACACTGCATAGTAGATCCTCCTTTGAATTTTAATTTCAGTAGTATTATGACCGAATATTCATAAATTATTACGGTATCTTCACTTGTACAAAACGCCAAAAAATGATATAATTTTAGAAAGTATGTGCATTTTAATAATACCGGATAAATTCCCGGCCGGATTTTGTTTTCAAAAAAGAAATAAATCGGGCTGTTTTGTCGTGAGACGGCAGCTGATTATAAAGGAGTTTTTATGAAGATAAAATCATTACCGGCAGAAGAACGCCCTATGGAGAAGGGACTTTTTCAAGGGATGGACAGATTGTCCAATGCAGAGCTTTTGGCGCTGCTCATTAACAGCGGGACGGCAGATAAATCTGCCATCGCACTGGCAGAGGAAGTTCTCGGAAGGGGAAAGGGAATTTTTGGTCTTAGAGATATGACAGCGCAGGAGCTGATGGAAATACGCGGCATAGGGAAGGGTAAGGCGGCTCGGATTTTGGCATCGCTGGAGCTTGGGAAGCGTGTATCGTCCATTCTGCCTCGGGATATGGTGAGCATCGATTCGCCTCAGTCCATCGCGGTTTTGTTCATGGAAGAGCTGAGGCATTTGAAGCAGGAGACATTTCGGATTTTGCTGCTTAATGCAAAGGGTGAGGTCATATCGACGGAGATTATCTCTACAGGTGAGCTGACGAGTACGCTTGTTCATCCTCGTGAGGTGTTTCGTCCTGCTGTGAAGAAGAGCGCTGCTGCTGTGGTGCTTGTACATAATCATCCCAGCGGTGATCCACAGCCAAGTCGTGAAGATATAGAGACTACCAGTCGCCTGCAGGAGTGCGGGAAGATGATGGGAATTCGTGTGATTGACCACATCGTAATCGGAGATGGGATTTATGTCAGCATGATGTCAGAAGGACTGATGAAAGTTTAATAAGGGCACAGATTAATAGAATTAAAAAGAGTTTAAGGATAAAACCAAGATAAAACGAAGTCTTATTTGGAGGAGAAAATTATGTTCAGTTTATTCAGAGCAAAAGATATGGGTATCGATTTAGGTACAGCTAACACACTTATTTATGTAAAGGGAAGCGGAATCATCGTAAATGAACCTTCTGTTATCGCAACAGACGAACGCCGCCATGTGACACTGGCAGTTGGTATGGATGCGAAGAATATGCTGGGTAAGGCACCGAAGAATATTTCGGTAGTGCGCCCGCTGCAGGATGGTGTTATTTCAGATTTTGATAAGACAGCAGATATGCTGAAGGAATTCATCAAGAAGGCGCTGGAAGCGAAGAAAATCAGAAACTTCCGTGTCGTTGTAGGCGTTCCAAGCGGTGTAACTGAAGTAGAAAAGCGTGCGGTAGAGCAGGTTGTAAGAAGCATGGGTGCCAGCGAAGTATTCATTTTAGAAGAACCTATGGCTGCGGCAATCGGTGCAGGTCTGCCTGTAGATGGTACAACTGGCTGCATGATTGCAGATATCGGCGGCGGTACATCTGACATCGCTATCATCGCTTTAGGCGGCATCGTGGCAAGCACATCTATTCGTCATGCTGGTGATAAGCTCAACGAAGCTATCATTCAGTATATGAAGAAGCGTCATGCTCTGCTCATCGGTGAAAAGACTGCTGAAGAGCTGAAGATTAACATCGGCTGTGCGTGTATGGATACTGATGAAAATGGTAATGAAATCATCGAAACCATGAATGCAAGAGGCCGTGATATCATTTCCGGTCTGCCTAAGACTTTGGAGGTAACTAACAAGGATATGATGATTGCACTGCAGGAATCTATGGATATCATCGTAGACGGCGTGAAAGCTACAATCGAAAAGGCACCGCCTGAAATCGCTGCTGACATCGCTGAATACGGTATGATGCTGTCCGGCGGTGGCGGAAGAATTAAGAATTTAGATAAGCTGATTACAAAGCGTACTGGGATGAGTGTATCGATTGCAGAAAATGCATTCGAAGCAGTAGCTGTTGGTACAGGTGTGAGCCTTGATGATATTGAAAAGCTGAAGGTTTATGCACAGTCTGGCAGCAGACGATAATTTATAAAGCTGAGGATTGCTCATGAGATGGTTTAGGGAACATAAGTTAATAGCGGGCCTGCTTGTTATATTGCTGGCCTTAGTTCTGATCTTCGTGCTGACCATTGGAGATGGGGAAAAGCAGGGAGTTTCCGGAACAATAAATGGGGGAATGTCCTATATCTCCAAGCCTTTTACTGCGGTGACCAGAGCTGTGCGCAGCACTGTGTCAGGGCTGTTTTCCTATCGCCAGCTGCAGGATCAGGTTGAAGAGCTTACAGCAGAAAAGGAGGCTTTGGAGCTTGAACTGGCTCAGTCTGCTTTGACGAAGAGCGAGCTGGAGGAGCTTCGAGAACTTTCCAAGCTGCTTAACTATGATTATACGAAGGAAGAATTCGATGTGGTAACTGCGGACATCACTTCTTTCGATGGTTCTAACTGGACGAACATTTTTACTATCGACTGCGGTACTGAGTCTGGCATTGAAATCGGTGATGTAGTAATCAGCGGTGACGGTCTTGTTGGCAAAATCGATGATGCCGGAGAGGGCTGGTCGAAAGTAGTATCTGTAATAGACGATGGTACTAAAGTTAGCTTTATGCTGGCTCGCGACCGCAAACTTTTAGGGATTGTGGAAGGTAATCAGCAGGGAAAAATCAACGGTTATATGCTCAATGGCGATGCTTCCGTGGCAGAAGGTGATATTATAATCACTTCCGGAATGGCGACTTATCCTGCCGGACTGGAAATCGGAACTATCCAGACTATAACATATAACAGCGATACTCTGCTTAAAGAGATTACAGTAGAACCGGCAGTTGACTTCCGAGGACTGAAAAAGGTATCGGTGATCTTATGAGATATTTAAGAATTGGCGGCGTGTTTCTCATCGCCTTTCTGATTCAGCCTTCGCTGCTGAACATGATAAATATCGGTGGATATACGCCTAATTTGATTTTGTGCATGACTATTCTGTACACATATCTCTACGAAGAAGATATTTATGGAGTAGTATTTGGAGCGCTTTTTGGTGTGCTCTATGACATGATGTACAGCAATGTTATCGGACCTATGCCTGTCAGCTTAGTGCTGGTTGCGACAGGTATCGTAATTATACGAGAGCTCACTAATATAGAGAATATTATCAATATGTGGGCAGTTTCGATTGTTTCAATCATAGCCTACTATTTCTTAAACTGGGGGCTGCATCATTTGGCAGGTAATCCAGTTGGCTTCGCTGTGGTGTTTCAGCAGGTTCCATGGATTACTATATATTCTTTAGTGGTGATAACTGTGCTGTACAAAATTATCATTCGAAGGGTTATCCGCCATCACATGGATAGGTATGTAAGATGAATAAGAGATTATTAAATTCTAGATATATACAGATTGTCATACTGATAGTGATCCTTATGCTTGTTTTGTGCGCAAGGCTTTTTGTGCTGACTGTTTTGCAGCAGGATCAGTGGCAGGAAGCTGCAGACACGCAGAGTACTAAGGAGGTCAGGACATCTGCCCCTCGTGGCAACATCTTAGACCGCTATGGCAGAGTTTTAGCCACCAACGAGCAGGTGTTTACGGTGACATTTAATGCCAGCGGACTTTCCACAGAGGAAATCAATGAGTCCGCATACGCATTAGTCAAGCTGCTTAAGAAAAACGGCGATGACGATAAAATGGTAGACAACTTTCCGATTAAGATTACTAAAAAAGGAAAGTTCAAATATACTTACGATGATGAAAAAAAGGAATGGCTGAAGGAGCAGGGGTTCTCCACCAAGCTGACAGCGGAAGAGGCGTATGATAAACTCCGCGAGAAGTACGAAATCTCCCCGGAATTAGATAGATTCGAGGCATTGGAGATTTTGCAGGATACCTATGGGGTGTATCCGCCAATCGTTGTCCGCAGCATGACCTGGGTTTACGACAACCAGAAGGCTAACTTTTTAAGCAAGTATGGCTTGAAGGATGTGGAGGAAGAGGACGAAAATGGCGAGCCGATTCTCGATGAAGAGGGCAATCCGGTGACGCATCAGATGTCTGCTGAAGAGGCATTTCAGGCTTTGAGGGAAATGTACAAGTTGGATAAGCCGCTGTCAGGCGACGAAAAACCACTTTCCGACCGTCAGCTCCGCAAAATCTTCATCGTCCGAGAGGAAATCAAGAGTCTGGGGTTCAACAAGTATCAGTCCAGTACGATTGCGACTGATGTTGGCGAAAAGACTATCGCATATGTGGAGGAAATGGGAAATGTGCTGAAAGGCGTGGAAATTTCCTCGGAAACAGTGCGTACTTATCCGAATGGAAGCCTGGCATCGCATATTTTGGGATATATGGGCAGCATTTCGGACAGCGAGTACGAGAAATATGTAGAAGAAAATGGTTATGATGCGGATGACCTTATCGGTAAGGACGGTATAGAAGCCAGCATGGAGAGCAAACTCCATGGTATTGATGGTGTGGAAACTATTCAGGTAAATAGCAGCGGTGACTATATTGATACCATAAGCGAAACGGCGCCTGTGTCGGGCAAAAGTGTTTATCTGACCATCGATATGGATCTACAGAAGGTGGCGGAAAAGACACTGGAAAAGATGATAAATTGCGTAAAGAACGGTTCTGTATTTAAGAGCGACTATGGTAATATAGGCACGGTTAAGGCTTCCAACTGTGAGTCTGGTGCGCTGGTGGCGATTGATGTGGATACCGGCGATGTGCTTGCAATGGCCAGCTATCCGGACTACGATCCGAATATTTTCGCAGAAGGCATAAGCTATAAGGACTGGGCTTCGGTGCAGAGTACAAATCCTCGTGATTCTCTGGCTCCTACGCCGCTTTATAATATTGCAACCAGAGCTTCGGTGCAGCCGGGTTCTACATTTAAGCCGGTAACTTCTGTTGCTGCGCTGCAGGCGGGTTTGAATCCGAATACATCTATTTATGACGGTCTGTATATTAAGATTGGTGACCGTACATTCGGATGTAATAACTATAACCGTGGGGGCGGAAGCCACGGCCACGAAACGCTGGTGCAGGGTATTCAGAACTCCTGTAACTTTTACTTCTATTGTATAGCGACAGGTAAGGACTGGAATACTGGCAAATCCTTGGGATACGAAAATAATATCTCCATCGAAAAAATTATGCAGGTGGCGAGTGAGTTCGGTTTAGGTTCTGAAACTGGTATCGAGCTGGCGGAATCCACTACGCCTCTGGCATCTGCGGAGCGTAAGATGGAAGCTACCAGAACTTCTCTGTGGTACACGCTGCAGGCTCATGCTGTAGAATATTTCCCTTCATCTATATATAATGATGAAGATGCACTGAAAAAGAATTTAGATACAATCTGCAGCTGGATTGAAGAAAATCCGGATCGTGGTACGATTATAAAACGCCTTGAAGAAGAAACTGATGTAAGAAAATCCAAGGTGGAAGCTGTATGCGACCTTTGTAAGTATTCATTCTTTAATCAGGCTGAGTGGACCATCGGTGACGAGTTTAATATAGCAATCGGTCAGGGTGATAATGCCTATACACCGCTTCAGATGGCTAACTATGTAGCTACTCTCGGTAACGAAGGTAAGCGAAATCAGGTGAATGTAGTCAAGGGAATCGAAGGTGAAGGCGAAACTGAAAAGCCGGAACCTTATCAGATCGATGTAACGGCAGAAGAAATGGCTAACGTGCTTGAAGGCATGCGCCGAGTAACTACTAACGGTACACTGGCTGGCGTTTACAGAAGTTTCCCTATTTCAGTAGCCGGTAAAACGGGTACTGCCGAAAAAGACGGTTATGTAAATCCGAAAGATGAGGTTGCATATGTTAAGCAGCATCTGTCTCAGATTACATCTTCAGTTAGCTGGAGCGATGTAGAAAAGCAGATGGAAAAGCTGATGAAAGAGGATCCGAAAACGTATCCAACAGAAAATGATACAGTAGACACAGCGTTAATTAAGGCGAGTGGAAATAAGCTGACACAGAGTCAGATAAACAGATTTAAGAATACCTATGATGACTTCGCATGGGCTATCACACTGGCACCAGCGGACAATCCTAAAATTGCAGTAGTAGCTCTGCTCATTCAGGGTAAGTCGTCATACAATGCAGGTATTATGACTCGAGAAGTGATTGGCGAATATTTGAAGGTGAGCGAAGATTATTCCGAAGCAGACTTCTCGACTAAAATGCAGTAATGTAAATATCCTGGAGGAATGGAAATGGGTAAAGTTATCGTTGTAGCATCTGGAAAAGGTGGGACAGGAAAGACTATGTTTACAGCCAATCTGGGGGCAACTCTGGCAATGACTGGACATAAGACTTGCGTGGTGGATATGGATATGGGCCTTCGCAATCTGGATCTCTATCTGGGACTGGAGAACAACGTAGTATATGATGTAAATGATGTAATGCAGGGTGTTTGTAGGATTAAGCAAGCTCTTATTAAAGACAAGAGTTTCCCAGGACTTTATCTCATGGCAGCATCACCGAAGCGACCAGATGGAGAAATAACTCCCCTTCACATGAAGGTTCTTTGCAAAAAATTATCAGAGCGCTTCGATTATGTAGTCGTGGATAGTCCCGCTGGCATAGATGACGGTCTTGCACTTGCTGCAGCTGGTGCTGATATGGCTGTAGTAGTAGTGTCTCCTGATTATGCGGCTTCCCGTGACGGAGATATGGCACGCATGGTATTGCAGGAATTAGGAGTTCCCAAGGTGGGATTCTTAGTGAACAAACTGGATATGGATATGATAAAGAAAGGTTTCGCACCGGAGGTATCTGAAATTACGAGAAGTTTCCGCAGGGAACTTTTAGGTGTAGTTCAGGCTGATGAAAACATTTTAGTTTCAACTAATCTGGGTGTTCCGATCGTATTCATGCAGGATACCTATATCGCTGAAAATTTCCGCAATATCGCAGGCCGTGTTAAGGCTATGGTCGAAGAAACTGAATAGATAGAGTGCAGTAAGCAGGGCGCTTCTCCTGGTCTGGTAAAGCAGAGCGGGGGAGGCGTTTTTTGTTTTTATCGATGGTCTAAATTCACCTAATCTGATTGTTTATGGCACAAAAAGAACAGACAAAACACTTTTGCATCCTGTCTGTTCAATCAATCCACAATATACTATTACTAAACACAATTTTTCCTCGAATTTTTGTTTCAAGCTTTGAGCCTTCGTACAAGCTCGCAGCTTTGCAATCGGTACGGCAATTCCACAACATGCATGCCTTGCATCATATTCATAGCTTCACGTTCTCCGCAAAGCATTTTTCTCTAACCTGGTTCTATACGCCAAGTTCATCGAAAATCTTTATTCTGAAATCTTTGTCTGTGACCATTTTCTTAGCATCTTCCATGCGTCCCGCAGCACACAGTTTCATTGTCGCATTGACCATGCGTGCGCTTTCTGCTTCAGCATCTTCGAGTTTTCCATGCATCTGCGCTTCTCGTTCTTGTGCACGTTCCAGTGCAGCCTTGGCTCGGTCTGCGTCAGCTTTGGCTCGGTCTACTTCAGCTTTGGCTCGGTCTACTTCAGCCTGGACACGTTCCAATTTTTCCTTCGAGATTATCATTTCATCATATAA
>CAZLJV010000069.1:0-8411 GCA_964559965.1 uncultured Oscillospiraceae bacterium
ACCATATGGAGGGGAAAATGGCTGAGAAAAATCTTAAACAGAGAAACGAAATCGCCAACGAATACAAATGGGACATCGAAGCGATGTATCCCGACGAGGCACAGTGTGATGCAGATTTAGCTGACTGCGTTGCTATGGCAGAAGATTTTACTAAATATGACGGAAAACTGACTGAATCCGCTAAGACACTTGCAGAAGCGCTGAAACTTCGCGATGCAATCTGGCTCAAACTGGAGCATGCTTTCGTTTACGCTCACATGAAGAAGGACGAAGACAATCGCGTGGACCGCTATCAGGCTCTGGACGACAAGTGCGGTTCTGTAATCGCAAAAGTAAGCGCAGCGATGAGCTTCTTTACACCCCAGCTGTTAGAAGCGCCGGAAGAACAGATTTTGCAGTATATTCAGGAAGAACCAGAGCTTAAGGTTTACGAATTTATGCTCAAAGACGCACTTCGTGAAAAGGCGCATGTTCTTTCTGCTGCTGAGGAAAATCTGCTGGCTCAGATGAGCGAGGTTCTCGGTGCGACTAACGATGTCTTCACTATGCTGAACAATGCGGATCTTACTTTTGGTACAGTCACTGATGAAGATGGTGATGAGGTTGCGCTGACTCACGGAAACTACATTTCCTTCATGCACAGCCACGACCGCAGCGTGCGCAAGGCGGCATTTACTAACATGTATGAGGCTTACAAGGCGCTCATTAACACTTTGGCTACCAATTACAACTATAATGTAAAGACTGATGTGGTTTCGGCGAGAGTTCGCAAGTACGATTCTGCTCGTCAGGCAGCGCTTTCTTCTGGTAACATTCCTGAAGAGGTTTACGACAACTTGATTTCTCAGGTTCACGAGTACCTGCCTGTGCTCCACCGCTATATCGAACTTCGCAAAAAAGTTTTAGGCGTAGATGAGCTGAAGATGTACGATATTTATGTGCCGATGGTTAAGCTGCCTAAGACGGAGATTCCTTATGAAGAGGCTATCGAGATTATGAAGGAGGCTTTGGCGCCGCTGGGCGAAGAATATGTTGCGACCCTGCAGCATGGCGTGGATCAGCGCTGGATGGACGTATACGAAAACCAAGGCAAAACTTCCGGCGCTTACAGCTTCGGTTCTTACGACAGCAAGCCTTATGTGCTGCTGAATTACACTGATACCTTAAATGATGTTTTCACCATCGTTCACGAAATGGGTCACTCCATGCATTCCTGGTACACTCGCAAGAACCAGCCGTTTATCTACGGAGACCACTCCATCTTCACTGCTGAAGTTGCATCTACTGTTAACGAATCGTTGCTGATTCAGCATCTTTTGAAGAAGGAAACCGACCCTCAGATGCGTAAATATCTGCTGAACCACTATATCGAAGATTTCCGCACTACTCTCTTCCGTCAGACTATGTTCGCTGAATTCGAGCATCTTGCACACAAGGAAGTGGAAAATGGCGGTACTCTGACGGCGCAGTGGCTCAATGACACTTACAACGAGCTGAACAACCTGTACTTCGGTCCTGCCCTCTCTCCTGACGAATACATTCAGTACGAGTGGGCGCGAATCCCGCATTTCTACCGTGGATTCTATGTTTACCAGTACGCTACAGGATATTCTGCTGCTACGGCGATTTCCCGCAAAATCCTCACAGAGGGCGATTCTGCTCGCGATGCATATATTGAGTTCCTCAAGTCCGGCTCCTCCGATTATCCAGTGGAACTGCTGAAGATTGCAGGCGTGGATATGGGCAGCCCTCAGCCTGTGAAGCTGGCTATGGAGGCATTTAAGGATTTAGTTGACGAATTCGAAAAACTGATGCTTGAAAATTAGGTGCGAAAGCGATGAATAAAAGACACGTATATATTTACTCTAATATTACTGAAAAATCGAAAGAAATCGAAAAGGAACTGCGCAGTAAGCTGGTCAAATCCGGTCTTCGTGTTTACGAGGAGTTCGATGAGGCCGAAACTGAGCTGATTCTCTGCATAGGAGGCGATGGCACTTTGCTTCGCCTCATGCAGGAACTTGATTTCCCTACTACGCCTGTTGTAGGAATCAATACTGGGCATCTTGGCTTTTTCCAGGAAGTTCTCCCCGACAAAATCGACGATTTCATATACCAATACAAGCAGGGAAATTACACGCTCCAGTCATTCCATACCGTAACTGGTTGTGTGACTACAAACGAAGGAAGTTTCTATCACACTGGGCTGAATGAGATTGCTGTCAAAGGTGATCCGACCTACCCTGTTCATCTGAACATTTCCATCAATGATGCTTTCATCGAGCGTTTCAGCGGAGACGGCTTATGTGTTTCTACTCCTGCAGGCAGTACAGCATACAACTACTCCCTGGGCGGCAGCATCGTAGACCCGAGACTGAATGTTTTGCAGGTAGCACCGATTGCACCTATAAACAGTATTGCATATCGCAGTTTTACCTCCAGCTTTCTGCTTCCGGAAAGCGATACGCTGATAATCGAGCCTTCTCTGGAGGAGGACGATCACCTCACCCTTGTTTATGATGGTAATCTGAAGGAATATTTCGGTGTTCGTGATGTGCGCATTGCTTTGTCTAAGCGCAAGGTGAACATGGTTCGATTTGAGGGCCAGCATTTCTGGGATAAGTGTAAGAGTAAATTTTTGTAGAAATAATAAGATATAGTACGACATAATAAACGAAGGAAAAAATTTTTTATGACTGAATTTAAGCATATTGTGACAGCTGATGAGGCTGGCTGCTCGGTAAAGGAATTGATGCGCAAGCATTTTACTTTTTCGTCACGTCTCATGACTAAGCTGAAATTCCAAAAACTGGTCTACCTCAACGGTGAGCAGATGCCGGGTTGGATTCCTACTGAGGCCGGAGATGAGATTCTGGTGCGAATGCCTGAGGAAACCAGCGATTTTCCGCCTGAGGATATTCCCATCAATGTTGTTTATGAGGATAACGACATTTTAGTTATCAATAAGCAGCCTTGGGTCGCTGTGCATCCTACTAAGGGCAAGCCAAATCACACCATCGCCAACGGACTGATGAAGAAGATGTATGATGATGAGGCTGCTGGCCGTGGCCACCTGTATAAGATTCGCTTCGTCAACCGTCTGGATATGAATACTTCTGGATTGATGATTGTGGCTAAGAATTCTTTTGCGCAGGAAGAGATCGTTAAGCAGATGAGAAAAAATACGGTAATCAAGAGATATATTGCTGTTGTTACTGGTGAAATGCCTAATGATGAGGGGACTATCGACTTGCCGCTCGGCCGCCCCTACCCTGACGAGGTGGAGCGCTGGGTTATGCCTGTGGAAGATGGCGGTCAGGAGTCCATCACTCACTACAAGGTATTAGAGCGTTTCAATGGGCATACTCTGGTAGAGCTTCAGCTTGAAACGGGCAGAACTCACCAGATTCGCATCCATCTTTCTTACATCGGCTATCCGATCGTCGGCGACCATCTGTATTGCTATGGTGATCCGTTCGAATATCGCCGTGTAAACAACATTGAGGATTATGTGCATAATGAGCGTGTTTCTGAATACATAGACAGACAGGCGCTTCATGCTCGCTATCTGGCTTTCGAACATCCTGTCACCCGTCAGCTCATGGAATTCAAAACGGACATTCCTGACGACATCGAAAAGCTGATTGAAACGGTGAAAGGACTGTAGCAGCCGCTTTTCTACCTAAAATCGCAATTATTTAAGAAAAAGGATGTAAATTTCGAGCTGTTTTCTACGAAAATTACATCCTTTTTTGTGTTTTTCGAGCGATTCAGGTGTAAAACTGCCGCCCAACGCTACCTATCTCAGCCAAACGCCGCAGAAACCTTAATTCGCATCTATATACGCCTGCACGCGTTCGCCGTCGGTAGGTTCCTCCACATACTTCAAGCCCCTCTTCTGGTAGCCGTCGGCACCGTTTCCAGCGATTACCATCACCCAATTGTCTTCAACTATATTACAAGCGTAAGCGATTGCCTCACCCCTGTTTTCAATGGTTGCGGCAACTTTCTCTGGTCGCAGATGCTCCTTAATCTGATCGCAGATATCCATTACACTTTCCGTACCAGGATCCTGCTCCGTCAAAACAACCTTGTCCGCATATTTGTCAGCAAGTTCACCTAAGTCTTTTCTACGGTTGTATGCCTTATTTCCATGACATCCGAACACAAGCAAAATCTTTCTCTCAGGATAGAGCTTTCTTACATTTTCGAAGAGCGTCTGGTAACTCAGCTTATTATGAGCATAATCGACAATTACATCTACATGCTTGTTCTTCATAGTATAAAGCTCCATGCGTCCTGCAACCTTAACATTTGCAAGACCAGCCTTGATATTCTCAAAAGGAACACCCAGCGCGCGAGTCATAGCAATAGCTGCCAGCGCATTGCTCGCATTATAATATCCGCCTATGCTAACTGTGATTTCTTCAGTGCCCTCGCCCTTGCAATCCACCTTGAACTTCAGGCTGCTTGGAGTAGACTCCACATCATAACCATAAAAGTCCGCATCAGGAACACGGCCGAAAGTGAAGATTTTGCAGTTAGACTGACGAGCCGCATCCAGAGCCTGATCCAGATACTTTTCTTCCATCTCCATGTTTATGCACGCAATCTGGCTTTGCTGGAAGATACGCAGCTTGGACTGGAAGTAGTCTTCGATTGTAGGATGCTCACGATCGGAAATGTGGTCTTCGGAAACATTTAAGAAACCGCAGACTTTGTAATTAAGCGCCGCTGTACGCTGGTATTTCAGCGCCTGCGAGGAAGTTTCCATTACTAAATATTTGCAGCCGTTTTCCACGCAGCGAGCCAGATGATGATGAAGATCCAAAGTTTCAGGCGTAGTCATCTTCTTAGCCTTCACCTTTCTTTCGCCATCATAAGTATATATTCCCGACAAAAATCCCGTTTCCTTCTGATTCAGGCTTTTGCAGTAGTCGTCTAAGATGGACTTAACGAAGGTGGCTGTGGTGGATTTGCCTTTTGTGCCTGTAATTCCAATCATTTCAAGGCCCTTATTCCACACGCTGTCATAGTGAAATGCCCCTACATCAGACATGGTCTGACGCATGTCCCCTACTATTATATGCGGAACTTTCTTCGAAGCTTCAAGCTCATCATATTCACGCTCAGCGATGTAGGCAATTGCACCTCTTTCGATGGCATCACCCAAGTATTCTGCCTTAAAATTTAAGCCCTTGCAAATAAAAAGCGTCCCAGCCTTCACATCCATGGAATTATATGAAATCTCCTTGACGTTCTGCTCGAGCTGGCTTGCGTCAGGCACAAACTTCTGCTGCACCAGCCCCTTTTCCTCTAATAGATCTATGTATTCGTGTAATTTCTTATCAATTCTATCGATTTTATCAATTTTTGTCATTTTCGTCATTCTCCTGTTTTCGGAATACTGACCGACACAATTCATCGGTCAGTATTATATTTTACCACAAAACCGGCTTCGAATACAGTATTTCTTAAAAATTAGGCTCTACATATTCAATATTCAGCACATATTCTTCAGCTCAGCAATAAGCTCATCACCAAGCCTTGTTATCTCCCCGAAATTCATATTAGGAATGTACAGTTCTTCCACACGCTGGTGTATTTTGTGTGCTTTTTCCAGACACTTAATCGCCTGATTTATCAAAATATCATATTCCGTGCGCAGCGTATCCAAAAGCACTTCATTTTCCTCCAAAACGCATACATCCATGGAATCACTGGCATCTAAAAGCACAATCTCAAGCCCCTCTTCGTAGCTAACCTCCCAAGGCTCAATATCGTGGTAATCGTTGACTGTCACCAGCGCCGTGCCTATTTCCGGAATTATCAAATGCTCAATCTTCTCATCAGGAAACATGCTGCAATAGTACGCCTCCGTATCAAGACCGCGATACTTCGCCCCTTCCGCTAAAATCTCCATAAAGCTGCGGTTGCTGAACCCCACAGGCACGCTTAAAATGTATACCCGTTTCGCATCTTTAAGCCCGCAAAGCAGAGAATCCAAATGATTCACCACCCCCGAAGCCGTAATTGCACTGGCAAAAAACTTCTTCTTCTTTCCCGGCTGCAAACATATCGGGTGGCCCCTGTATACATCTTCCACAATGCTCGAAATCATACTATACAGTTCGCTGCTGCATATAGCCTTGTTATATACCTCCTCCAAGCTCCTATATACGCTTCTCGCTGCATCAAGGTAGTTATAGCATATTCGATACCACTTGGAAGTTTCCTCGTTAAAATCGATGATTTCCACCTTATTCGCAGCAATCCCGTCCTCATTCCAGAACTCACCCAAGTTGATAATCCTGTCTACCGCACCGGGACTTTTTGGATCCGTAATATGCGGACTGGTCCCATCGATTACAGCCACTTTCTTTCCCCGCAAAATCACACCGTCCAGCGAGCTCTCGTCAGCCGAACAATGCAGGTAGTCCACATCTTCACCCATTTCAGAAAATTCACGGCCGATTCGCCGCATCAAAGTAGATTTCCCAGTGCCAGGTCCGCCCTTGATGCAAAAAATCTTTTTAGCTTCTCGCTGTCCCAGAATATTGCCGTAATATGAAAAAAATCCCTGCGGCGTATTATTTCCCGGGAAAAAATGCCTTTCTATAGACACAAGTATTACCTCCCCCACACAGTATTTATTCTATACTATGCCGGCAGCAGAGATTTTGCGAAAAAGAAAACCCCGCAAAATCCATCTTTCACGGGGTATATCTCAATCCTTAATTTTTATTCAGTATATGTTGTATTCGATGCATTTTCGGAGCGGTCTATTACGGTCAGATTGTCCGTAGCCAGCTCGTAAAATACGGTATATGCCATATTTGTGTAAGACGAGAGGAAGTATGCAGGTATGCTTAATATCATGCTCACAAGAACAGCCGCAACCCCAGTAGTTTCGCTTCCTATCATTACATAGAAGGTGATAGGAGTAGCTGCAAGTAAAGACCAGCCTATAAAGGAAAGATCCAAGCAGAAATATTTCATCTTATTTCCTTCCATAATTCTTGAACTTTCTGCCAGACACTGGCTCGCAGTGTATTCCGGATGGTCAATCATCACATAGAATGCCTGGCTGTAACGGAATGATGCAATGATACCTGGTACAAGCAGCAAGAGACTCCATAAAGCGACTCTGATAAGATATACCATATACAGTAATAATGTTCTTGCAAACAGACTGAAACCCTCTAAAAGAGTTGTATATTCAATCTTCTGGTAGCGGAAAAAGTCCAGCATGAACTTGGACAGTGCCCAGCTCAGCGGGCCGCTTACAATCCATGTGTAAATCTGACTTCCGAAATATACATACCCATCAAGTACCTCTCCTGTAGAGCCCAGTGGAATAGTCTGGTGGGAGTAAAAAATCAAATCCAGAAGTCCGGATACACCTGTCGTCATCAGGTAATAAAGAAACATGAACAATGCAATCTGTTTCCAGTGTCCTTCAAGCGCCACACGGGCAATTTCACGGATTTTTGCAGATGGCATCGTAACTTTTTTGTTAGTCATCGATAATCTCCTTTAATCTCTTTTCAAAATACATGTTATTGTATTATACATTCTTTTCGCCTAAGTTTCAAGCATTCTCGACATAAATTGCTTCGAAATTGGTTCAAAATTGCTTCGAAATTGGTTCGAAATTGGTTGTGTTAATATAATAACATTTTGTTGCATCATTCTGTGTTTCATGTTACAATAGACTTATCTAGGCTTGTTCGTGCCGTAAGTGCTGATTGCATTTTCAGCTGAACAAGAGAAATAGGTATTGAGAAAGGAATGATTAAGATGTATCAGACAATCAAGTATGAAGTAAAGAATCACATCGGTTATGTAACCATTAACAGACCAGAGGCACTGAATGCCCTGAATAAAACTGTTTTAGAAGAACTTTTTGACGTATTTAATCGCGTAGATGAAGATGATGATGTAAGAGTTGTGATTCTGACTGGTGAAGGCAGATCTTTCGTAGCAGGTGCTGACATCGCACAGATGAGCACTCTGAATGTGGCTGAAGGCCGTGCATTCGGTATCTACGGTCAGAAGGTAATGCACTTCATGGAAAAAATCGAAAAGCCAATCATCGCTGCTGTAAACGGTTTCGCACTGGGTGGCGGTTGTGAACTTTCCATGGCATGCGATATCAGAATTGCTTCTACAAAGGCTAAGTTCGGTCAGCCTGAAGTTGGTCTGGGCATCACTCCAGGTTTCGGCGGCACTCAGAGACTTTCCAAGCTGGTTGGCAAGGGAATGGCTAAATATCTCATTCTGTCCGCAGAAACTATCCCTGCAGCAGAAGCTCTGCGCATCGGTTTAGTTGAAAAGGTTGTAGAACCTGAAGAACTGATGCCTACAGCTGAAAAGTTAGCTGCTACAATTGCTGCTAAGGCTCCTATCGC